>JASBUM010000489.1 GCA_030147905.1 Acidimangrovimonas sp. | reverse complement strand
TCGAAGGTCGATGACGATCAGCTTTTCTATTGCCGCTCGCGCGGGATGGACGAGGAAGAGGCGGTGGCGCTGGTGGTCAACGGCTTTTGCAAGGAGGTGCTGCAAGCGCTGCCGATGGAATTCGCGATGGAGGCGCAAAGCCTGGTCGCGATCAGCCTCGAAGGTAGCGTCGGCTGATGGGCGCGAAACGGTGGGTGCCTGCGGCGGGGGCGTTGACCCTTGGCTGATGAGGCGCGGCGGCGCATGGCGCAAGGCGCGCGGCCGTCGCTGCACATGCCCGAGCCCGAGGCCGAGGCCCTGCGCGCAGCCTATGCGCGGGCCGCGGTGATCTTGGAATATGGCGCGGGCGGCTCGACGGTGATGGCGGCGGAAATGGCGGGCAAGACGATCTTCGCGGTGGAAAGCGACACCGCATGGATCGCGCGGCTGCAGGAATGGTTCGCGGCCCATCCGCCGCGTTCCGCCGTCCATATGCACCGCGCCGATATCGGCCCGACTCGCGAATGGGGCCATCCGCTGGACGAGCGCGCCTTTCGGCGCTGGCCCGACTATCCGCTGTCGGTCTGGGACCGGCCCGATTTTGCCCACCCCGAGGTGGTGCTGATCGACGGCCGGTTCCGCGTCGCCTGTCTCTTGTCGGTGCTGTTCCGGATCACCCGCCCGGTCACGGTGCTGTTCGACGATTATCGCGACCGGCGGCCCTATCACCGGGTCGAGGAAATGATGCGCCCCGCCGAGATGATCGGCCGGATGGCGCGGTTCGAGTTGAGCCCGACACCGGTTCCGCCGGCCCGTCTGGCCTGGATCATGCGGTTCTTCACGCGTAGCGCGTGAATCTTGAATGAGGAAAAAATGCTGGAAATCAAAAATCTGCACGTGAAACTTGAGGAAGAGGAAAAGGTTATCCTCAAAGGTGTCGACCTGCGTGTCGAGACCGGCAAGGTCCATGCGATCATGGGGCCGAACGGGTCCGGAAAATCGACGTTGTCCTATGTGCTGTCGGGCCGCGACGGCTATGAGGTGACGGCCGGTTCGGCGGTGATGGACGGTGTCGACCTGCTGGAGCTCGAACCCGAGGAGCGGGCCGCGGCGGGGCTCTTTCTGGCCTTCCAATATCCGGTCGAGATCCCCGGCGTCGGCAACATGACCTTCCTGCGCACCGCGCTCAACGCCCAGCGCAAGGCGCGCGGGCAAGAGGAGATCTCGGCCGGCGATTTCCTGAAACTGGTGCGCGAGAAGGCCAAGGCGCTGAAGATCGACGCCGACATGCTCAAACGTCCGGTCAACGTGGGCTTTTCGGGCGGCGAGAAGAAGCGCAACGAGATCCTGCAGATGGCGCTGCTGGAGCCCAAGATGTGCATCCTCGACGAAACCGATTCCGGTCTTGACGTCGACGCGATGAAACTGGTCTCCGAAGGGGTGAACGCGCTGCGCGATGCCGGCCGTTCCTTCCTGGTCATCACCCATTACCAGCGGCTGCTCGATCATATCCGGCCCGATGTCGTCCATATCATGGCCGATGGCCGTATCGTGAAGACCGGCGGGCCGGAACTGGCGCTCGAGGTCGAGCGGAACGGCTATGGCGATCTGTTGGCGGAGGCGCAGTGATGGCCCTTAGCCAAGCCAAACAGGATGTGACCGAGGCGCGGATTGCCGCCCTGTCGCTGCCCCAGGGCGGCGGCTGGCTGGGGGCTGCGCGGGCCGATGCGCTGGCGCGGCTGCGGGCGATGGGACTGCCGGGCAAGCGCGACGAATACTGGAAATACACCGATCCGGCGGAGTTCAACGCCGCCGATGCCGGCGCCGCGGATGTCGCGGGCGCCGAGGCGGATGAATTCGCGGCGATCGGGGCGCTGCGGCTGGTCTTCACCGACGGGCGCTTCGATGCCGCCGCCTCGGATGCGCTGGCGCTTGACGGCGTCGAGATCGTGCCGCAGGCGGAAGCCGGGGCGCAGGACATCCATTGGGCGCACGGGCTTTACGGCCGGCTCGAGGCTGCGGGTCAGGTGCCGGTGGCGCGCCCGTTTGCCGTGCTCAACACCGCCGCCGCGACCGAAGGGCTGGCGATTCGTGTCCCGGGGCGTCCGGCGCGGCCGGTGGCGCTGATCTACCGCGCGACCGAGGCGGGGGGCGATGCGCTGATCCATCACGTCATCCGGATCGAGGAAGGCGCGGCGCTGACACTTCTGGAAAGCGGCACGCCGGGGGCGCGGGCCAATATCGTGACCGAGGTCGCGGTGGCCGATGGCGCCGCCTTCAACCATATCCGCAGCCAGGGCCGCTGCCATGACCGTGCGGTGGCGACGCATCTTTTTGCCCGGCTCGGGACCGAGAGCGCGTTCAAATCCTTCACTCTCACGGGGGGCGGGCGGCTGACGCGCAACGAGGCGGTGGTGACGCTGGCGGGTGACGACGCGCTTGCCCATGTCGCCGGCGCGGCGCTGGGGGCTGCGGGCGTTCACCACGACGACACCGTCTTCGTCACCCATGAGGGCGAGCGCTGCGAAAGCCGGCAGGTGTTCAAGAAGGTGCTGCGCGACGGCGCGCGCGGGGTGTTCCAGGGCAAGATCCTGGTCCGTCCCGGCGCCCAGAAGACCG
>JASBUM010000484.1 GCA_030147905.1 Acidimangrovimonas sp. | reverse complement strand
GCCTTCGGCAATGATGAGGTCTATATCGAGAAATACCTCCAACGGCCCCGGCATATCGAGATTCAGGTCTTCGGCGACGGCAAGGGCGGCGCGGTGCATCTGGCCGAACGCGACTGTTCGCTGCAGCGCCGGCACCAGAAGGTCTTCGAAGAGGCGCCGGGCCCGGTCATTACGCCCGAACAGCGCGCCCGCATCGGCGGGATCTGTGCCGAGGCCGTGGCGAAGATCAACTATGCCGGTGCCGGCACCGTCGAGTTCCTGTTCGAGGACGGCGAATTCTACTTCATCGAGATGAACACCCGCCTTCAGGTCGAGCATCCGGTGACCGAGGCCATCTTCGGCGTCGATCTGGTGCGCGAGCAGATCCGCGTCGCGGCCGGCCTGCCGATGTCGTTCACCCAGGATGATCTGGTGATCAACGGCCATGCGATCGAGGTCCGGATCAACGCCGAACGGATGCCCGATTTCGCGCCGCGCCCGGGCCGGGTGGATGTCTTCCATGCCCCCGGCGGGCTGGGCGTGCGGATGGATTCGGCGCTGTACGGCGGCTATGTGATTCCGCCCTATTACGACAGCCTGATCGGCAAGCTCATCGTGCATGGCCGGGACCGCGCCGAGGCGATTTCGCGACTGGACCGGGCGCTGGGCGAACTGGTCATCGACGGGATCGAAACCACGGTACCGCTGTTCCACGCGCTGCTGGATGATACCGACATCCGTTCGGGCGACTACAACATCCACTGGCTGGAAAAATGGCTGGCCCGCACCTACGGCTGAGCCCAGGGTTTCCCCAACGCGCCGGGGCTGCGGCGCGGAACGCGCGTGCCGTAGCCCCGCCGGCCGTCGTCGGGCCGCAACGGCGATGACGAGCGCGGAACTGACGCCCGAGATCCTGTTACGCGGCTATGCCGCCGGGATCTTCCCCATGGCGGAAAGCCGCGACGAGGACGCCATTCACTGGATCGAGCCGCGCTGGCGCGGCATCTTTCCGATCGGCGGGTTTCACATCTCGCGCTCGCTGCGGCGCCGGATCCTGCACGGCGGCTACGAGATCACCACCGATCTGGCCTTCGGCGCGGTCATCGACGCCTGTGCCGAGCGCCCCGAAACCTGGATCAACCGACCGATCCGCGCGGGCTACGAGGCGCTGTTCGAGGCGGGCCACGCCCATTCCCTCGAGGTCTGGCACGACGGCCGGCTGACCGGCGGGGTCTATGGTGTGACGCTGGGGGCGGCCTTCTTCGGCGAAAGCATGTTCTCGCGACGCACCGATGCCTCGAAGCTGGCGCTGGCCTATCTGCTCGACCGGTTGCGCCGGGGCGGCTTCGCCCTGTTCGATACCCAGTTCCTGACACCGCATCTTGCCTCGCTCGGTGCCATCGAGATATCGCGGATGGAATATCGCCGCCGTCTGGCCCGCGCCCTGCAACAGGAGGCGAATTTCGACTGCGGCCCGATCCCGGGGGCTCAGCTCTTGCTGCAGTGCAGCACCCAGACATCGTAGCGCGCCGAATCGAGCGGGTTGAGCGCCGGGCTCGACGCGATCATCCAGCCCGAGAAGATCGGCCGCGCGACGGCGCTGTCGTGAATCACCAGATAGGCGAAGGCATCCGATGACGGGTTGTTCGCCGGATAGCGGCAGTCGACCATCTTGATCGTCAGACGCCCCTTGCTGGCGCTCTGGCCCTTGGCAATGGTCAGATCGGCCGTATCGCCCGAAACCTTGTCGAGCCAGCGCACCACCCCGCCCGAGGCATCCGACGTCTTGTCGGTGACGGAGCGGGTCTGGACCTGTCCCGGATACTGGATCAGCGGCGCCTGCCCGTTCGCACCAGCCTGCCCGTTCGCAGCCCCTTGGGACCCCGTCCCGGCAGCCCCGGGTTGCGCGCCGTTCTGGGCGGCGCCATTGCCCTGCGGAGCCGGCGCCTGCAGGATATTCACCGAAGCACCCGACTGTCCGGGGGCGATGAAACGCGGTGCACCGGGCGCGGGCGGCTGGGCGGGCTGCCCCGGCTGCGGCGGGACCTGCGCCGGGGCCGGGGCACCGGGTGCGGCCCCCTGGCCGAATCCCTGGCGGGCGGCTTGCCCGACGCCCTGCCCCTGGGTCTGCAACTTCTTCAGGGTCTGGGTGATGGCTGAATCAAGCCCCGACGCGCTCTGCGCCGCCAGCGGCACGGGCGCCAGCATCACGAGGCCGACAGCGGCCATGCCGAACACGGATCTCATTTCGACGCCGCGCCGCCCGAACCCGCGCCCGCTGCAGAAGGCGCCGCGGGAGCGGCCGGCGCCGGTGCCGCGGATGGCGCCGCGCCCTTGCCACCGGCCTGGCCGCTAACGAACTTCATCAATAGCGAAACCAGACTGACCGCGCCCTGGGTGTCGATGATCCGGCCGCCGGGCTTGAGGTTGTCGGGCGCCCCTCCGGGGATCACCTCGACATAGCTACCGCCCAGAAGTCCCTGCTGCGAAATCAGGATCGCGCTGTCGGTCGGCAGATCGACCCCCTTGTCGATTTCAAGCGTCGCGTCGGCGAAATAGGTCTTGGGATTGAGATGCAGCGCGCTGATCGTTCCGATCTTCACGCCGGCCAGCTTCACATCCGCCCCGACCGCGATCCCCTCGACCGATCGGAAGGAGGCATGCAGCGGGTAGCCCGCAGTCTGTCAGGCGAATCCGGTCGCCTGCGCGGCGAAAAGCGTGAAGCCCACCGCCACGGCCAGCACGAGCCCGCCAACAACCACTTCTGTCGCATTCTCGGACATCGGCCAGGCCCTATTCCGGCTGCCACGCCTCGTAGTCACGCCGCTCGACCGGCACGGTCCGGCGCAGCGATCCGGGCGGAACATAGGCCAGCGCGGTGCCGGTCAGGTTCTCGTGATGCGGGCGCTCCCATCCCTTGCGGGGAAGGGGTCGTTCACTGGGGGGCTCCTGCCAGGTATGATGGAGCCAACCGTGCCAGTCGGGACTGATGCGGCTGGCTTCCGATTCGCCATTGAAGACAACCCAGCGGCGCTTGCCATCACGGTTCTGATAGAAGACGTTGCCCTGTTCGTCCTCGCCCACCTTGACACCGTGACGCCAGGTGAAAAGCTGGGTGCCCAAGGTCTGACCGTTCCACCAGGTCAGCATCCGCATCAGGAAATCCATCGAAACCCTCCGGGAAGTTTCCATCCATATGGACCATGGCGCCCGCGAGGTCCAGACTCTATCCCGCGCCCCGGTTCAAATCCGCCGGCGCGCGCATACGGCCCGACGGCGTCCGGGTGGAGGACAGGACATCCCGACCCTGTGCGCCGCGCCCCGATCTGGAATGATCTGGCCGGTGGCAGCGGTTCAGCTGGCCGAGACAGGCTCACCCTTCGATTTTGCGTAGATCAGCAACGGCTTGGCGCCCGGCGTGTTGACCGCCTCTTCGTTGACGACGACCTCCTCGACGCCTTCGAGGCCCGGCAGTTCGAACATCGTGTCGAGCAGGATGTCCTCCATGATCGAGCGCAGGCCGCGCGCGCCGGTCTTGCGCTTGATCGCGCGCTGGGCGATGGCACGCAAAGCATCTTCGGTGAAGGTCAATTCGACCCCCTCGATGTCGAACAGGCGCTGGTATTGCTTGACCAGGGCGTTCTTGGGCTCGGTCAGGATGGTCACCAGCGCATCCTCGTCGAGATCGGTCAGGGTGGCGATCACCGGCAGGCGGCCGACGAATTCCGGAATCAGCCCGAACTTGAGCAGATCCTCGGGTTCCAGTTCGGTAAAGATCTCACCGATGCCGCGGGTGTCGTTATCCTTCACATCGGCGCCGAAACCGATCGAGGTGCCCTTGCCACGCTGGGCGATGATCTTGTCGAGCCCGGCGAAGGCGCCGCCGCAGATGAAGAGGATGTTGGTGGTGTCCACTTGCAGGAATTCCTGCTGCGGATGCTTGCGCCCACCCTGCGGCGGCACGCTCGCCACCGTTCCTTCCATAATCTTCAAAAGCGCCTGCTGCACCCCCTCGCCCGAGACGTCGCGGGTGATCGAGGGGTTGTCGGACTTGCGGGTAATCTTGTCGACCTCGTCGATATAGACGATGCCGCGCTGGGCGCGTTCGACGTTATATTCGCTGGCCTGCAGCAGCTTGAGGATGATGTTCTCGACATCCTCGCCGACATAGCCCGCCTCGGTCAGCGTGGTCGCGTCGGCCATGGTGAAGGGCACGTCGATGATCCGCGCCAGCGTCTGTGCCAGCAGCGTCTTGCCGCAGCCGGTCGGGCCGATCAGCAGGATGTTCGACTTCGACAATTCGATGTCGGCCGATTTTGCCGCGTGATTGAGCCGCTTGTAATGATTGTGCACCGCAACCGAGAGCACCCGTTTGGCATGGGCCTGGCCGATGACGTAATCATCGAGAACCTGGCAGATCTCGCGCGGCGTGGGTACGCCGTCGGTCGCCTTGAGGCCCGAGCTTTTGGTCTCCTCGCGGATGATATCCATGCACAATTCGACACATTCATCGCAGATGAAGACGGTTGGACCGGCGATCAGCTTGCGCACTTCGTGCTGGCTCTTGCCGCAGAACGAGCAGTAAAGCGTGTTCTTGCTGTCGCCACCGGAATTATTCGCCATCGTCTACCTCTGCGGCCTTCGCGTTCGTCGGGTCGCGCGACCCTTCCCGAGCGGCCCCGAGTCTAGGGCAGCCCCCTGTCCTTCACAATGCCAAAATGCCAGCCGGCATTCCGAGCGGCCCGCGGCCTCTCGTCCGATCATTTGCTGGACTTGTCCTTCTCCTCGCGCTCGGCAGGCGCGCGCGATTCCACGATCTCGTCGATCAGGCCCCAGGCCTTGGCATCCTCGGCCGCCATGAAATTGTCGCGTTCAAGTGCCGCGACCACCTTTTCCATCGTCTGGCCGGTATGGCGGACATAGATCGCGTTCAGCCGATCCTTCAGCTTCTGCGTCTCCTGCGCGTGAATCATGATGTCGGTCGCCTGCCCCTGATACCCGCCCGAAGGCTGGTGCACCATGATCCGGCTGTTGGGCAGCGAGTAACGCATCCCCTTCTCGCCGGCGGCCAGCAGAAGCGAGCCCATCGATGCCGCCTGACCGATGCAGACGGTGGAGATCTTCGGTTTGATATATTGCATCGTGTCGTAGATCGACAGGCCCGAGGTCACCACGCCGCCGGGGCTGTTGATGTACATCGAGATCTCCTTCGAGGGATTCTCGGCCTCGAGAAACAGAAGCTGGGCCACGATGACCGTGGCCATCTCGTCATGGACCGGGCCGGAGATGAAGATGATCCTCTCCTTCAGCAGCCGTGAGAAGATATCGTAACGGATGGAACCCCGCGCGTTGGTCTCCTCGACCGTCGGGATGATGAAATTCGTGACCTGGGCGATCGGATCGAACATGCCTGCCTCTAACCGGTGAATACCTGTCCGATATCGGACATTGCTTTCCCAAGTCTTAGTGGGGCGCTCATTGGCCTGCAAGAGCGCGCGCCAAAGATTGAACCGGACGGCGCCCTGCCGCCGCCCGGGCGGCTTCGGGCAAGGCACCGCCGCGGCGCGGACCGCCCCGCCTGCGCTGTCGCTACTCTGCCGCGCCGCGTCCGCATTCCTTCCGGGATCCAATACCGTCGGGGAGCGCGAGGGGCAGACGGCCCCTCGCCCCTCGCGCAGCGGGCGGCAAGCGCCGGGCGGACGGGCTGCGCCCCCGCGGTATTTGACCCCGAAAGAAGCAAGGAACGCCCCGGCGGGCACGATCCCCGCAGCTGCGGCACGAGCGCTGGACTTGTCTTCCGCCGCCATCCGGCTAGCCTGCGCGACCGGAACGCGAGCGGTATCGCCACGGGGAGAACCGGATGACCGAGGCATCGAGCCACTCGAATACCCGGACGCCATTCCGCGCAGGGCCGAATCCAAGGCCGGATCCACCGCAGCCGTCGATTCCGCGACTTTCGGCCGCACATGCGCGGCGGCCAAGCCGGTCGGATTTTTTCGCCTGGCCGCCCGCCACCTTTTTCCCTGAACGATGAAGGAGCCGCTCATGACCGATCCGACCGCGCTTGACGCAACCACCCTGTCCCGGGCCATCGACGAGGGGACGATCACCGCCGCCCGGACCATGGAGGCCTATCTCGACCGTATCGAGCGGATCAATCCGCGCATCAATGCGATCGTGAGCCTCCGGCCGCGCACGGAACTTATGGCCGAGGCACAGCAGGCCGACAGGACGCCGAACCGGGGCTGGCTTCACGGCATGCCCGTCGCGGTCAAGGACCTGTCGCCGGTGCGCGGCATCGCCTCGACCTCCGGCTCACCGCTCTTTGCCGATTTCGTGCCGGCCGCGGACGGGGCTGTCGCCTCGGCGCTGCGCGCTGCCGGCGCCATAGTCATCGGCAAGACCAACGTGCCGGAATTCGGCCTCGGATCACACAGTTTCAATCCGGTCTTCGGCGCCACCACGAATCCCTATGACCCGGGGCGTGCTGCCGGCGGATCATCGGGCGGAGCGGCGGCGGCGCTGGCCTGCCGCCTGCTTCCAGTCGCCGACGGGTCGGACATGATGGGTTCGCTGCGCAACCCCGCCGCCTATTGCAACGTCTACGGCTTCCGCCCCAGTTTCGGGCTCGTTCCCGCGGATGCGACAGGCGACACCTTCCTGCACCAGATCTCCACCAACGGACCCATGGCGCGCAATCCGCAGGACCTGGCCCGGCTGCTGGCGGTGCTGGCGCGCCCGGATCCGCGCCTGCCCCACGGCCGGCCGGCGGGCGACCTCTGTGCAGACCCGCCCGCCGATCTGGACGGTATGCGCATCGGATGGCTCGGCGATTGGGGCGGCGCCTATCCGTTCGAGCCCGGCATCCTCGCGACTTGCCTCGACGCGGTCCGCGTCATGGCCGATCTCGGCGCCCGGCTCGACACGCCCGCGCCGCCGTTTCCGGCCGAGCAGATCTGGCAGAGCTGGACGGTCCTGCGCAGCTGGGGCATCGCCGCCGCCCTCGCACCGCTTTACGAGGATGCGGACAAGCGCGCGAAGCTCAAGCCCGAACTGATCTGGGAGATCGAGCGCGGCCGCGCATTCAGCGCGATGGAAATCCATGATGCCAGCGTCATCCGCTCGCGCCTCTTCGCGCGGCTGGCCGAGGTCTTCGAGGATTTCGACGCGCTGGTGCTGCCGGCGGCCCAGGCCTGGCCCTTTCCGACCGACTGGCGCCATCCCCGGTCGATCGCGGGACGCGAGATGGACAGCTATCACCGCTGGATGGAGGTCGTCGTCCCCGCCAGCCTGTGCGGCCT
>JASBUM010000471.1 GCA_030147905.1 Acidimangrovimonas sp. | reverse complement strand
CCCTCGCCCAGCGGCATCCGCCAGGCGCCCTCGCCCTCGGCGGCGGCCGCCTTCAGGAAAGCCGAACAGAAGCTGTCGTCATTGGAGAAGACGCCGGTATTCTCATGGCCCAGCGCCACGATGATGGCCCCGGTCAGCGTGGCCAGGTCGATCACCCCGCGCGGTTTGAAACGCTCCTGCGCGTACCAAAGCACGTCCGCCAGCACGAGCCGCCCCTCGGCGTCGGTGTTGATCACCTCCACCGTGTCGCCCTTCATCGTGCGTACGACGTCGCCCGGGCGCTGCGCGGTTCCCGAGGGCATGTTCTCCACCAGCCCCACGAGACCGACCACATTGGCCCGCGCCTTGCGCAGTGCAAGCGTGCGCATCACCCCCGCCACCACGGCCGCGCCGCCCATGTCCATGGTCATCTGCTCCATCCCCGCGGCGGGCTTGAGCGAGATGCCGCCGCTGTCGAAACAGACACCCTTGCCCACAAGCGCCAGTGGCGTCTCCTCGGCCGTGCCGCCGCGCCATGACATCACCACGACCTTCGACGGGCTCGCCGAGCCGCGCCCGACGCCCAGCAACGCCCCCATCCCCAGACGCGCCAGTTCGTCTTCCTCGAGGATCTCGACATCAAGCCCGATCTCCTGCATGGCGGCCAGACGCGCGGCGAAATCGTCCGTGGTCAGGACGTTCGACGGCTCGTTGACGAGATCGCGAGTGAAAAAGACCCCCTCGGCCAGCGCCGCCAGCGATGCCGCGCGCGCCGCGGTCTTCTCGGGCTCGCGGACCTGGAAGGTGATCGCGCCGCGCGCCTTCTGCGGGGCGGTCTTGTGGGCGCAGAACCGATAGTCCCGCAGCGCCAGCCCGAAGGAGATCTCGGCCGCATGCGCCTGGGTACCCACGAGCACCAGAATCGCCGAATTGCCGCGCGCGGCACCGATCACGCCACCGGCCTTGCGCGCCGTGGCCGCATCGCAGCGCGGCGCGAGACGGATCAGCTGCACCGCCTCCGCCGCCAGCCCCGCGGGCCAGGCCAGTTCCATCGCCTCGGCCGGCTTCAGCTCGCCGAAGGCCGCGCTGTCGACCGCGCGGCGCAGCGCGCCCCGCATCAGCCGGTCGAGCCTGCGCCCCGCCGGCGCCAACCGCCCGTCCTCGCCCGCGAAGACGACGATCCGCCCGGTGAAGGCGGCAAGTTCGCTGACATCGGGGGCCTGGAAATCGATCGCGGACGGAACGGTCATCGGCTGGGCTCCTGGCTTGGGGGAAGATTTGCGCGGAGCCTAGCGGGTGGCAGAAGCCTTGACCAGATATGAGTTTTCCCCGCCGGCCTTTTCCGCTACGGTCCGCGCGATCGCTGAAGAGGGTGGCCCGCGCGTGTCAAAATTCGACAGATACATGCTGTCGCAGCTCATGATGCTCTTCGGTTTCTTTTCGCTGGTGCTGGTGGCCGTCTACTGGGTCAACCGGGCGGTCCTTCTGTTCAACCACCTGATCTCGGACGGCCAGTCGCTGCGGATCTTCCTTGAATTCACCCTGCTCAGCCTGCCCTATGTCATCAAGATCATGCTGCCCGCCTCCGCCTTTGCCGGCACGGTCTATGTCACCAACCGGATGATGGGCGAAAGCGAGCTGGTGGTGATGCAGGCCGCGGGACAATCGGCTTTCCGCCTGGCGCGACCGGTGCTGGTCTTCGCCGCGGTGGTGGCGCTGCTGATCACGCTTCTGGCGCAGGTTCTGGTACCGGTCAGCCGCCAGGCGCTGGCCGAGCGCAGCCTCGCCATGGCCCAGAACATCAGCGCGCGTTTCCTCAGCGAGGGGAAGTTCCTGCATCCGGCCGCGGGGGTGACGCTGTTCATCCGCCGGATCACGCCGCAGGGCGAGATGGAGGGGATCTTCCTTTCGGATGCCCGCGCCCAGGCGAGCCGCACCACCTATTCGGCGCGCCGCGCGCTGCTGGTGACGGTGGGAAGCGGGCCGAAGCTGGTGATGTTCGACGGCATGGCCCAGCATCTGGACCTGACCACGAACCGCCTTTCCGTCACCAGGTTCAAGGACTTCACCTATGACCTGGGCGCGCTTATCCCGCCGCCCGGCGGGTTCCGGCGCGGCGTGGCCGAACTGGACACGGGCACGCTGCTGCGGGCACGGCCGGCCGATATCGAACGCGCGGGCTCCACGCGGGCGCAGTTCCTCTACGAGGGCAATGCGCGACTCGCCGCGCCGCTCAACGCGATGGCCGCGACGATGATCGGCTTTGCGGTGATGCTGCTGGCCGGATTCAGCCGCTTCGGCAACTGGCGCCAGATCATTCTGGGGGTCCTGATGCTGATGGGGATGCAGCTGCTGATAGACTGGACCGGCGGATTCGCCACCCGGCGGGCGATCTACGCACCGCTGGTCTACCTGCCCGCGGCGGTGGGGGGGGCTGCGGCCGCCCTCATGCTGTGGTGGTCCGACCACCCCCGGCGCGCGGGCGGATTGCCTGTCTTCCGACGGCGGGTGGCGGACGGCACCGCATCGGGAGGTAGAGGCAGCCGATGACGCTCAGCCTTTACGTCGCGCGCCGGCTGTTGACCACATTCCTTGCGGTTCTGGCGGCCTTCGGGCTGCTGATGCTGCTGCTCGACCTGATCGAGGAGCTGCATCGCGCGGCAGGCAAGCCGATCAGCTTCCTGCAGGCGCTGGGCCTTGCCGCCCTCAACATCCCCGAGGGGCTCTACCGGATCCTGCCGCTGATCATGATGCTGGCATCGGTCGTGCTTTTCGTCGGGCTCGCGCGCACGTCCGAGATGGTCATCATCCGCGCCTCGGGCCGCTCGGCGCTGCGAAGCCTCGTGGCGCCGGTCCTGACCGCGATCGGTGTCGGCGCCTTCGCCGTGGCGGTCCTGAACCCGCTGGTTGCGGCGACATCGCAGGCCTACCGCAACCTGCAGAACCATTACTCGATCCGCGCCGCCGACAATGTCATGTCGATCGGCCGCGACGGGCTGTGGCTGCGCCAGGGCGGCCCCGAGGGCCAGACGGTGATCCGCGCCCAGCATGCCAGCCTCGACGGCACGCAGCTGAGCAATGCCACCTTCATCCGCTTCGCCTCCGACGGAAGCCCCCTGATGCGGATCGAGGCGGCCAGCGCGCAGCTCACGCCCGGGGCGTGGAAGCTGACCGACGCCAAGATCTGGCGGCTGAGCAGCGCCAACCCCGAGGTCAGCGCCGTCGCACGGCCCGCCATGACGCTGCCGTCGGATCTGACGCGCACCCGCATCCGCGACAGTTTCGGCAATCCGGGCCAGATCCCGATCTGGCAGCTTCCGGCCTATATCGACCAGCTTCGCCGCGCCGGATTTTCCGTCCGCGAACACCAGGTCTGGCTACAGGTGGAACTGGCCCTGCCGGCGCTGATGGCGGCGATGGTGCTGATCGCGGCCGGCTTCACCATGCGCCACAGCCGTTTCGGCCGCACCGGGATGATGGTCCTGTTCGCGGTGATCGCGGGTTTTGCGGTATTCTTTTTGCGAAACTTCGCCGAAGTGCTTGGCAACACCGGTCGAATCCCCGTAGCTCTGGCCGCCTGGGGGCCGCCCGCGACCGGCATTCTGCTTTCGCTCGGCCTCCTGCTGCACCTGGAGGATGGATGAGCCCGCGACCGCGATGCCGCGCAAGCCTGACACCGCCCCTGGCCGCGGCCCTGGGGATCGGCATTGCGCTTGGCCCGGTCTGGGTGGCGCCGGCGCGTGCCGACGGAATGTGTCCGGTGCCCGCCGGCCTCACGG
>JASBUM010000444.1 GCA_030147905.1 Acidimangrovimonas sp. | reverse complement strand
GTGGGCGGCTATGGCCGGGCGGAGATGGCGCCCCATTCCGATATCGACCTGCTGTTCGTGATCCCGTGGAAGCGCACCGCCTGGGCCGAGAGCGTGATCGAGAGCATGCTCTACATGCTGTGGGACCTGAAGCTGAAGGTCGGCCATGCCACCCGCAGCGTCAGCGACTGCATCCGTCTGGGCCGGCAGGACTTCACCATACGGACGGCCCTGCTGGAGCATCGTTTTCTCGCCGGGGATGCCGCGCTTGCGCAGAAGCTGCGGCGGCGCCTGTGGGACGACCTGTTCAAGGACAGCGGCCCCGAATTCATCGAGGCCAAGCTGGCCGAGCGGGCGGAGCGCCATCGGCGCCAGGGCGGACAACGCTATGTGCTGGAGCCCAACGTCAAGGAAGCAAAGGGCGGCCTGCGCGACCTGCAGGCGCTCTACTGGATCGCGAAATACCTGCACCGCGTCCATTCCGCCGACCAGATGGTCGAGATCGGCCTGTTCAGCGCCGAGGAACGCGAGGCCTTCCGGCAAGCGGAACGCTTCCTGTGGGCGGTGCGCTGCCATCTGCATTACATCAACGGCCGCGCGATGGATCAGTTGACCTTCGACATGCAGGTCGAGGTGGCCGCGCGCATGGGCTACAGCGACGGCGGCGGTCGGCCGGCGGTCGAGATCTTCATGCAGGATTACTTCCGCCACGCGACATCGGTGGGCGAGCTCACACGCATCTTCCTCACCGGTCTGGAGGCGCGCCACGTCAAGACCGAACCCGCGCTCATCGGGTTCCTGCGCAGGCGCCGCAAGCTGCGCGAAGGGATGGTGCTGGTCAACAACCGCATCACCGTGGCCGACCCCGAAACCTTTCTCGCCGACCCGCGCAACCTGCTGCGCATCTTCGGCGAGGGGCTGCGGATGGGGCGTCTGCTGCATCCGGACGCGATGCGGCTTATCGCGGCCAATCTGGCGCTGATCGACGAATCGGTGCAGGAGGACCGCGAGGCCAACCGCATCTTCCTCGATCTGCTGCTGAAATACGGTAACCCGGAACGCGCGCTGCGACACATGAACGAACTGGGCGTGCTGGGCGCGTTCATCCCCGAGTTCGGCCGCATCGTCGCGATGATGCAGTTCAACGTCTACCACCAGTACACGGTGGACGAGCATACGATCCAGTGCATCTCGACCCTCGCCCAGATCGAGCGCGGCGAACTGACCGAACAGCTTCCCGTCGCCAGCCGGATCCTGAAGGACGGGATCAACAGGCGGGTCCTGTTCGTCGCGCTCCTGCTGCACGACATCGGCAAGGGGCGGCCCGAGGATCATTCGGTTCTGGGGGCGCAGATCGCGCGGCGGCTCGCGCCCCGGCTGGGGCTGAACGCCGAGGACAGCGAAACCGTCGAATGGCTGGTGCGCTATCATCTGCTGATGTCGGACATGGCGCAGAAGCGCGACCTCTCCGACCCGCGCACGGTTCGCGACTTCGCCAAGCTGGTGACGACCCGGCGGCGGCTCGACCTGCTGACGGTGCTGACGGTCTGCGACATCCGCGGCGTCGGGCCGGGAACGTGGAACAACTGGAAGGCGATGCTGCTGCGCCAGCTCTATCACGACACCGCCGCGGCGCTGGAAACGGGTCTCGAGGATCTCAACCGGGCAAGGCGCGAGACCGAGGCCAAGCGTGCCCTGCGCGAGGCGCTGGCAGGCTGGGACCGGGCCGAGCTGCGCGCCGAGACCGCGCGCCATTACGGCCCGTACTGGCAGGGCATCCCGCCGGAGGCGCATGTGATCTTCGCGCGCCTGCTGCGCGGGCTGGAAGACGACGAGATCCGCATCGACCTCAAGCCCGACATCGAGCGCGACGCGACGCGCGTGTGCTTCGCCATGGGCGATCATCCGGGCATCTTCTCGCGACTGGCCGGGGCCCTGGCACTGGTCGGCGCCAATGTGGTGGATGCCCGCACCTATACCTCGAAGGACGGCTACGCGACCGCAGTGTTCTGGATCCAGGACGCCGAGGGCCATCCCTACGAAGCCGCCCGCATCGCGCGGCTGGAACAGATGATCGACAAGACCCTGAAGGGCGAGGTCGTCGCCCGCGAGGCGCTGCGCGACCGCGACAAGATCAAGAAGCGCGAGCGTGAATTCCGTATCCCGACGTCGATCACCTTCGACAACGACGGCTCCGACATCTATACCATCATCGAGGTCGACACCCGCGACCGCCCGGCCCTGCTTTACGACCTCACCCGGACGCTGGCGGCGGCGAACATCTACATTGCCTCGGCGGTCATCGCGACTTATGGCGCGCAGGTCGTCGACACCTTCTACGTCAAGGACATGTTCGGACTGAAGCTTTACACCAAGTCCAAGCGCGACGCGCTGGAACGCAGGCTGCGCGAGGCGATCGCGGTAGGCGCCGAACGGGCGCGCCGGCCATGAAGCCGGTTCGGCTGGTGCGCGGCTTCCTCACCGTCGGGTCCTGGACGCTGCTGAGCCGTATCGCGGGGTTCGTCCGCGATGTGATGATTGCCGCCTTCCTCGGCGCGGGGCCGGTGGCGCAGGCGTTCCTGATCGCCTTTTCGCTTCCCAACACCTTCCGCCGCTTCTTTGCCGAGGGCGCGTTCAACACCGCCTTCGTGCCGCTCTACGCCAAGAAGCTGGAGGCCGGC
>JASBUM010000442.1 GCA_030147905.1 Acidimangrovimonas sp. | reverse complement strand
ATTCGTCGCGCCGTCGCAGAACCTGATGCTGGCGGACAAGAACGGCATCGCCATGCAGATGATCGGCCGCATCCCCCGACGCGACGCGCGCAACACGACCGAGGGGCGCATGCCCAACCAGGGCTGGCTGCCGCAGAACCGATGGAACGGCTACCTGCCCTACGCCGACAACCCCAGCTTCATCAATCCGCCGGGGGGGCTTCTGGGCAATACCAACAACAAGATGGTGGACCGCCCCTTCCCCTATAACATCTCCTTCACCTGGGGCGACACCGAGCGGATCAAGCGCTGGGTCTCGCTGATGCAGTCGCGCCAGATCCACACCCGCGAGAGCTTCATCGAGGCCCAGCTCGATACCGTCAGTCCGGCCGCGCGGACGCTTCTGCCGCTGATCGCGAAGAACCTGTGGTTCAAGGGCAAGGCGGCGCCGGCGGGCACGCCCCAACGGATGCGCCAGGACGCCCTGCGGATGCTCGCCCAGTGGAACGGGGACATGAACGAGCACATGCCCGAGCCGCTGATCTACGCCGCATGGATGCGCTTCCTGCAGGACCGCCTGATCCGCGATGAGCTGGGACCGCTGGCCAATGACTTCAGCCATGTCGATCCGCGCTTTCTCGAACGGGTATTCCGCAATACGGACGGGGCGTCGAAATGGTGCGACGTCGTGCAGTCGACGGCTGTCGAGACCTGCGACCAGATCGCGCGGATGTCGCTTGACGATGCGCTGCAATGGCTGTCTCAGCGCTATGGCAAGAACATCGAAAGCTGGCGCTGGGGCGACGCACATCAGGCGGCACATGACAACGAGGTTCTCGGCAAGGTCCCGATCCTGCGCTATTTCGTCAACATCCGCCAATCCGTGGGCGGCGGGGATTTCACGCTCAACCGCGGGATGACCAAGGGCAGCGGCCCCGATCCGTTCCTTGATGTCCACGGGCCGGGCTATCGCGGTGTCTATGATTTTGCCGATCCCAACGCCTCGGTCTTCATCATCGCCACCGGCCAGTCCGGCCATCCGCTGAGCCGCCACTACGACGACCTCGGCGAATTGTGGCGTCGGGGCGAATATATCCCGATGTCGCTGGACCCGCAGCTTGCCAAGGCCGGCGCAATCGGGACGACCCAGCTGACGCCTATCCCCGGCACCGCGCCGGCGCCGGTGCCGGAAAGCCCGCTGCCGCCCCTGCAGAACCCGCCCGCGGGCAGCACCATGCCGGCGCCCAGTGCCGCGACGCGCAGCACAGCGCCCCCCGGTCCCGCAGCGGACGGCACAGCGATGACCGGCACGACCGCGACCGGCAGTCCGGCGGCCGGGCCGGCCGCCAACGCCGCCACGAACACAGCCGCCTCCCCCGCCGGGGCCGGCGGCCAGCCGGGCATGTCGACGGGCGGGAGCAGTGGCACGGGCGGGAGCAGTGGCACGGGCGGGAGCGGTACGGGCACGGCGCCGCAGCAGCCCGAGCCGCCGCTCCCGGTCAATGCCACGCCCGGCACGCCACCGCCGAGGCGGCCGCCCTATCCGCCACCGCCCGCCACGACGGCACCCGCCCCTAGCCAGGGTGGCCAGTCCCAGTCAGGCCAGTCCCAGAGCGGCGGTTTGCAAAGCGGCCCGCCGTCGGGGGGTGGCGCGACCGGTCCCTGAGCCGGATTCCCGAAACCCGCACGGGATTCGTCCCGCAAAATTCGCCCATCACAAAATTCGTCCACCACGCGGGATGACGCCCCTGGGTCGCGGCGCAGCGGCCGGTCATGTGCTCTGGCGATTCGGGGCGCTGGGGTGACGGAAGCCAGTCCTATCCATGCGGATGGCCAGACGCGCACAAGGCCAGACGCGCGCGAGGCCAGTCGGGCGCAAGGGGATCGGAAGCTTGCAGGGGGCGCTGCCCCCGTCGCCCTGCGGGCGCCTCCCCCGCGGTATTTCTTTCCCGAAAGAAGAGGGCCGGACCCCGCGGTCGCCGGGAAGCGGTCGCCGGGGACGGGGCCGTGTCCCGGGGTAATGCCGCCGGCCCCGGCCTGCTAGAACGCCTCGAACCGGGAGCGGTCGGCTGCGTTCCAGCGAAGTTGCAATCGGTAGCCACCTTCGGTTTCCGTTTCGGAAACGACCACGCCGCGATCATAGAGCCAGGCGCGCTTGCGCCCTTCGGCGAACGGCAGCGTGATGGTGACCGTCTCCACGGGGCCGGCCAGTTGCGTTGCCACCGCTTCGTTCAGTGCCGGCATTCCGGTGCCGTCGAGCGCGGACAGGGCGACGACGTCCTCGCGCCGGCGTGCCAGCGCATCGAGCCGGGCGCGATCTTCGCCCGACAGCCGGTCGATCTTGTTCCAGACCTCGATCACCGGCACGCTTTCGGCCACCCCAAGCCGATTCATGATCTCGGCGACATCGGC
>JASBUM010000441.1 GCA_030147905.1 Acidimangrovimonas sp. | reverse complement strand
ATCATGTCGCCCATCGCCTCGGGGCAGGTCGGCTCCCCCACCAGGCAGGCGCTCATCCTCTCGCCGCGTTCGGCCATCCAGTCCAGAAGCGCACGCGTGCCGTCGGTCGCGCGTCCCTCCTCGTCGCCGGTGATGGCCAGGATCACCGCGCCGTCGGGTGGGGCACCGCGCACGAAATCCACCGCCGCGGCGACGAAGGCAGCCACCCCGGATTTCATGTCGGTGGCGCCGCGGCCCCACAACTCGCCCTCGACGATCACGCCGCCGAAGGGATCATGACGCCAGGCGCCGGCATCGCCCACCGGGACCACATCGGTATGGCCATTGAAGCCGAAGCTGCGGTTGGCGCCCTTGGCGCCCCAGCGCGCGAAGAGATTGGATATGCCGCCGCGCTCCACCCGGTGGGTTTCGAAGCCGGCCCCGGTCAGCAGTTTTTCAAGCAGGGTGATGGCGCCGCCCTCGTCGGGCGTGACCGACGGGCAGCGGATCAGATCGGCGGTCAGGGTGACGGGGTCGGTGGCTTCGGACATGTCGGGCGCTCCCTTTTCGACAAAAGGGAATAATCCGCATGACCGGCCGATGCAACGCGGCTCGGGGCGCGGTCATCGGCGCGCCCCGATCCATGCGCGCCGTACCGATCAATGCGCGCCGTAGTAGAAACCCACGACATGTTCCGCCTCGGCGAAGAACAGCCAGCGCGCCGCCATCGCCCCCACGAGGTGGAGCGCGATCGCGAGGACGATGGTGCCAAGTCCCACGGGCAGCGCCAGCAGCACCAAGGCCGGCAGCACGGCACTGAACAGCACGGCGATCGCCCGCAGCCGCCGGGCATGCTTGCGCCCGACGCGATAGATCATTTCGCGCATCAGATAGTTGGAGCCGGTGTGCGGCGGCTCGAACAGGCGCACCTTGCCCATCCGGCCGAGGCGGGTGGCGCTTTCCATCGAGGTTCCGCTGCGCGCAAGACGCTGATCGCCGTCGCTGTAGGCGAAGATCTCGAGCGCGCCGAGAATGACGCACAGCACCACCGCCGCCGCCGCCGCGCCCGACAGGATCGCGCCCCCGGTCAGCGCGAAGGTCAGAAACAGCGCCGGCGTCGTCCAGTGGTTCCAGCGCGGCACGGTCTTGAGCTGCGCGTAGATCATCGAGGTCGCGAAGACCGTGACCAGCGCCACAACCGCGGCGACAAAGCCCAGCGCGGTGGGCAGCTGTCCGGCGAATATCGCCCACAGCGCCACCGGCGCCATCAGCACCAGCGCCGTGACCGAAGACCAGGCCTCGCGCGAGAGCCAGCTTGTCCGCCACTGGGTGAACGCCTTGAGCGCGCGCTTCGGATTGCCGAGGTGGAAGGTCGACGCGACCAGGCCGCCCACCGCAAGCGCATAGGCCAGTCCGAAGATCAGGAAGGCCTGCAACCCGCCCGGATGCAGCGCGCCGATCCCCAGAAAGGCCAGAAAGCCGAGGCCGAGGCCAGAAAGCACGGTGAAGACGATGACGGATGGCGCGGGATGCATTCAGAACTTCTCCAGAAGGCGGTCGAGCCAGCCGGCGATGCCAGTGGCCTCGAGATCGGCGATCGGTTGAAGGGGCGGCGGCGCCGGGCGGTCCTTGGGCCGCGGCGGCAGATATTTGTTGACGGGCTTGGTGCCTTGTTCGGGCATCAGATCCACGCCGCCACGTTCGGCGACCAATTGACTGACCGGGCTCTCCGGGTCGCCGAGGTCACCGAAATGGCGCGCGCCCGCGGGGCAGGTGCGCACGCAGGCGGGCACGCGGTCGACCTCGGGCAGGTTCTCGTTATAGATCCGGTCGACGCACAGCGTGCATTTCTTCATCACCCCCGCGGCCTGATCCATCTCGCGCGCGCCATAGGGGCAGGCCCAGGCGCAAAGCCCGCAGCCGATGCAGGCGTCTTCATTGACCAAGACGATGCCGTCCTCGCTGCGCTTGTAGCTGGCGCCGGTGGGGCAGACGGTGACGCAGGGCGCATCCTCGCAATGGAGGCAGGATTTGGGGAAATGGACGACTTGTGCCGGGCCGGACTCGGGCTGGACCTCGAAACTGTGGATACGGTTGAGGAAGGTCCCCGACGGGTCGCCGCCATAGGC
>JASBUM010000436.1 GCA_030147905.1 Acidimangrovimonas sp. | reverse complement strand
TCGTGCATCTCGATACCCTTGGGAAAGCGGGCGGGGTCGATCTCTTCCTTCTCGTCATAGACCACGGCGATATGACGCACACCCATGGCCTGGATCTCGCGGGCGATCTGATCGGCGGTCAACCCGCCCTCGTTTCTCTGCCCGCCGGTCATCGCGACGGCGTCGTTGAACAGGATCTTGTAGGTGATGTTGGTGCCCGCGGCGATCGCGGCGCGGATCGCCAAGACGCCCGAATGGTTATAGGTGCCGTCGCCGAGGTTCTGGAACACATGCTCGCGCTTGGAAAACGGCGCCTCACCAACCCAGTTCGCGCCCTCGCCGCCCATCTGGGTGAAGCCCATGGTCGAGCGGTCCATCCATTGCACCATGTAATGGCAGCCGATGCCGGCATAGGCGCGGCTGCCCTCGGGCACCTTGGTCGAGGAATTATGCGGGCAGCCCGAGCAGAAATAGGGCAGCCGCGCGGCCAGATCCTGGGCGTTGTCGGCCTTGCGCGCCTGGTCGAGCTTGTCGATCGCCGCGCGCAGCCGGTCGGTGCCGCGCCCCTCTTCGATCAGGATCGCGCCGAGCTTCTCGGCGATCATGATCGGATCGAGCGCGAAGCGGGTCGGGAACAATTCCTCGCGCCGGCCGTTTTCCCAACTGTCGCCCTTGTGCCAGCCGTAGACGCGGCGGCCGCGGCGGTCGTCGAAGATCGCCTCCTTGACCTGCACCTCGATCAGCTTTCGCTTTTCCTCGACCACCACGATCAGATCGAGCCCTTCGGCCCATTCGTGGAAACTTACCATGTCAAGCGGCCATGTCTGGGCGACCTTGTAGGTGCTCAGCCCGAGCCGCTCGGCCTCGGCCGCGTCGATCCCCAGAAGCGACAGCGCATGGGTGAGATCGAGCCAGTTCTTCCCGGCGGCGACGAAACCGATCTTGGCGCCCGCCTCGCCCCAGACCCGGCGGTCGATGCGGTTGGCGCGCGCGAAGGCCTCGGCCGCGAAGCGCTTGTAATCGATCATCCGCGCCTCTTGCTGCACCGGCGTGTCGACCATGCGGATGTTGAGCCCGCCCTGCGGCATCTTGAATTCGGGTGTGACGAAGGTCATCCGGTTCGGATCGCCGTCGACCACCGCGGTGGCCTCGATCGTGTCCTTCATGGTCTTCAGGCCGACCCAGACCCCGGCAAAGCGGCTCAGCGCCCAGCCGTAGATCCCCAGATCGAGAATCTCCTGCACCCCGGCCGGCGAGACGATCGGCATATAGGCGTCGACCATGGCCCAGTCGGATTGGTGCAGCGTGGTCGAGGATTCGCCCGTATGGTCGTCGCCCATCGCCATCAGCACGCCGCCATGGGGCGCGGTGCCGGCCATGTTGGCATGGCGCATCACGTCGCCCGAACGGTCCACTCCCGGCCCCTTGCCGTACCACAGCGCGAAGACGCCGTCGAACCGGCCCTCGCCCCGCAGTTCGGCCTGCTGGCTGCCCCAGATCGCGGTGGCGGCAAGGTCTTCGTTCAACCCCGGCTGAAAGGTGACGTCAGCGGCGCCCAGCTCCTTGGCGGCACGCGCCATCTGCAGATCGACCGCGCCCAGGGGGCTGCCGCGATAGCCGGTGACATAGCCCGCGGTGTTCAGCCCCGCGGCACGGTCGCGCGCCTTCTGCATCAGCATCAACCTTACCAACGCCTGGGTGCCGTTGAGCAACACAGGCGATCTGGTCAGGTCGAAGCGGTCCGAAAGCTGGATGTCCTGGCTGCCCATGACGTTCCTCCCATGGTATCACTCCCATGGTCGATAATAGGTCACATAAACTGACCTACAAAGAAGAATTTTCGTGATGCCTTCATTTGTCCGCAAGAATGCGTATCTAGAAACGCGGGCGCGCCGTTAGCGCCCCAAGAAATGAAAAGAGTTGCGCAATGGATTGGGACAAGCTCAGAATATTTCACGCGGTGGCCGACGCCGGCAGCCTGACCCACGCGGGCGATGCGCTGCATCTGTCGCAATCGGCGGTTTCGCGCCAGATTCGCGCGCTTGAGGAAAGCCTTGCCACGACATTGTTCCATCGCCATGCGAGAGGGCTGATTCTGACCGAACAGGGCGAGCTGCTGTTCGAGGCGACCTCGGCCATGGTCAAGCGTCTCGATGCCGCCGCGGCGCGGATCCGCGACAGCGAGGACGAGGTCTACGGCGAGTTGCGCGTCACCACGACCACCGGCTTCGGCACGCTGTGGCTCGCGCCGCGGCTCTCGACGCTCTACGAGCGGTATCCCGACCTCAAGATCGACCTGATGCTGGAAGAGCGCGTCCTCGACCTGCCGATGCGCGAGGCCGATGTGGCCATCCGCATGAAGGAGCCGAGCCAGGCCGACCTGATCCGCAAACGTTTGATGAACATCCGCATGCGCCTCTACGCCTCGCGCGACTATCTTGCCCAGCGTGGCACGCCCGAGCGGCTGGAGGATCTGTCGCAGCACCGTCTGATCTGCCAGAACACCACCGTGCCGCAGGTCGCGGCCGGTGCCGCGCTGGTCCAGAAGCTTCTGGCGCATGACGTGCCTTCGACGCTGACGGTTAACAATTACTTCGGCGTGCTCCAGGCGGTGCTGAGCCATCTCGGCATCGGGGTCCTGCCCGATTACCTGACCGAGGATTTCCCCAATATGGTGCGCGTCCTGCCGGACGTGGAATCGAACGAGGTGCCGGTCTTTCTCGCCTATCCCGAGGAATTGCGCCACTCCAAGCGGGTCTCGGCCTTCCGCGACTTCGTCGTCGAGGAGATCTTCGCCCATCGCAAGCGCCTGGCCGTCGCCGGCTGAACGCCGGTGCCGTGCAGAGGGCACCGGGCATAGGGCGCCGGCCCCGAACGTGACCGGAAGCCGGCGGCGGGCGCCGGCGTCTCGCGACCGCAACCCGGCATCCCCGAACCCGGCATCCCCGCCGGACCGGGATCCCCGGCGCCGGGCCGGGATCCCCGCCATGCGCGGCGCGCGCCCCCTGCCTTCCGGTCGGCCCTGCCGATGTCCCCCGCGGCCTATCGACTGCCATGCGCGCCGGTGCCGGACGGTCTCATCCGCCTCGGCCGCGCGCGTCGGCCATGATTGGCCGAAAATGCCGCCCGCATGGCAAGTCCACGCCGAAATCGCCGACTTATGCGCTTCACGCATAGCGGCCATGACCACTTTGGCGAAAGTTCCGCCTTGAACGGAGAAGACGCAGCGCCTAACTCCAATCGCAGAAGGACTTGATCGACTTTGTCTCAATGCCTTCTACCTCCCTGTTGGACTTAGGCCGAGCTCTGCTCGGCCTTTTTTTTCGCGCCGACGCGATCTGGCGCGAAAACGGGCATCTTCCCTCGCCCCTGCCCGCCGTTCACGCAGGATCGGGACGGTGCAGACGGATCGGCAAGCCCGGTGACGGTATCGCGGCGGCATCGTGGCTGCATCCGCCGGCCGGGCAGCGCATCGGGTGACGGTGTCCGTCCGTCCGGGCCGCGCGACGGCCCGCACCCCATCCATGCGTGATGGCCGGCACGCCTCTGCGCCGGTCATTGCGTGATCCGGTGCCCCTGTGCCGCGTCGTCGGCACGCGCCGCCGCTCCGGTCCGCCGCCGCTCCGGTCCGCCCTCGCTCCGGTCCTTCTTCGCTCCGGTCGGCTATCGCGCCGCCCCCGATTTCGACGCATCCTTGTCAAAGTGAAGTTTATTTGTCATAATTTGTCCGTGGGGGCTGCGACATGCAATTGGAGGTCAGCATGGTCCAGTCACGCAATTTCGCCAACTCAGCTAATCGCGTCGCCATTTCCGTGGTCGCGTCCCTCCTTGCGCTGGCGCCTCCGGTCGTCCGGCCGGCCCAGGCGCTGTCGATCGGCGCAAGCATCGGCGTGGGCGGCCTGGCGGGCGGCGGGACCGGCCCTGGCCGTCACGATGACGGCGACGGCAGCCTGGGCACCGGCAGTTCGCGCACGGGCGGCGCGAGGGCGACGGGCGGCGGTACGGTCAGCGCCTCGCTCGGCCATGGCGCCGGCGGCGGGGCGAACGGCGGCACCACCGCCTCGGGCGGACCGGCGACCACGGCCGTTCCCGCGTCAACCGCGCGCCGGGGCTTGCCAGTGCAGACGCTGGTGCCGGCGCGGCTGGCCGCCATTCGCGCCGAGGCCCAT
Organism: Acidimangrovimonas sp.; assembly: GCA_030147905.1. Next base: position 1,829 of record JASBUM010000436.1, on the reverse strand, counting down.
CGCCTGATCGGCAAGCTGATCATGTCCTCGGACAATCACGCGCTCGGCATGGTGGAGGACGCGCGCGCGACGGCGGCGGGCCGGATCAGGGTGACGGTCCATCTCAGCCCGCGCCTCGGCCTGGCCGCGCGCAAGGTGGATCTGGTGGTCGCGCGCGCGCAAACCCGCGATCATCAATTCTGGATCGGAATGAGCCGCGCCGAATTCCTCGAAGCGATCTGATCGCCATGCACCCGGCGGGCGGCCACCTGCCGCCCGTCCGCGGCCGCCGCTCCCTGCATGCCAGCCGATTCAGGCTTTAATCCCCGCGCGGTTGCGCCTAAAACGCCGCCAAACCGCCAGGGGAGCAAGCGATGACCGAGCCGGAGATCACCGCGGATCTTATCGCCGCGCATGGGCTCAAACCCGACGAATACGACCGCATCCTCGCCATCATCGGGCGCGAGCCGAGTTTTACCGAGCTTGGCATCTTCTCGGCGATGTGGAACGAGCATTGCTCCTACAAATCGTCGAAGAAGTGGCTGCGCACCCTGCCCACGACCGGCCCCCGGGTGATCTGCGGCCCCGGCGAGAACGCGGGCGTCGTGGACATCGGCGAGGGACCCGACGGCCGAAAATGGGCGGTGGTCTTCAAGATGGAAAGCCACAACCACCCCTCTTATATCGAACCGCATCAGGGCGCGGCGACGGGCGTCGGCGGGATCCTGCGCGACGTCTTCACCATGGGCGCGCGGCCGATCGCGGCGATGGACAGCCTGTCCTTCGGCATGCCCGAGCATCCCAAGACCGGCCATCTCGTGCGCGGCGTGGTCGAGGGCATCGGCTCTTACGGCAACTGCTTCGGCGTTCCGAACGTGGGCGGGGAGACGCGCTTTCACCGCTCCTACAACGGCAATTGCCTGGTCAATGCCTTCGCCGCCGGTCTGGCGCCGGCCGACCGCATCTTCTATTCGGCCGCCTCGGGCGTCGGCATGCCGGTGGTCTATCTGGGCGCCAAGACCGGGCGTGACGGCGTCGGCGGGGCGACCATGGCCTCGGCCGAGTTCGACGACACGATCGAGGAGAAGCGCCCCACCGTGCAGGTCGGCGACCCCTTCACCGAGAAGCGCCTGCTCGAGGCCTGTCTGGAGCTGATGGATTCGGACGCGGTGATCTCGATCCAGGACATGGGTGCGGCCGGGCTGACCTGTTCGGCGGTCGAGATGGGCGACAAGGGCAACCTCGGCATCCGCCTCGAGCTTGACCGCGTGCCGTGCCGCGAGGCGGGCATGAGCGCCTACGAGATGATGCTGTCCGAAAGCCAGGAACGCATGCTGATGGTGCTCCGTCCCGAGAAGGAGGACGAGGCGCGCGCGATCTTCGAGAAATGGGATCTTGATTTCGCGGTGGTGGGCGAGACCATCGCCGAGGACCGGTTCCTGATCCTGCACGGCAACACCGTGAAGGCCGACCTGCCGCTCAAGGCGCTGTCGGGCACGGCCCCGGAATACGACCGGCCGTGGGTGGAAACCCCGCCCGCAGCCGGGATGCAGCCGGTGCCCGCGATCGATCCGATCGAGGGGCTGCGGGCGCTGATCGGCTCGCCCAACCACGCGCACAAGGGCTGGATCTGGGAACAATACGATACCACCGTCATGGCCGACACCATGCGCACGCCCGGGCTGGGCGCCGGCATCGTGCGCATCCATGGCACCGACAAGGCGCTGGCCTTCACCTCGGACGTGACCCCGCGCTATGTCCGCGCCGATCCCTTCGAGGGCGGCAAGCAGGCGGTCGCCGAAGCCTGGCGCAACCTGGTGGCCTGCGGCGCGACCCCCCTGGCCGCGACC
>JASBUM010000433.1 GCA_030147905.1 Acidimangrovimonas sp. | reverse complement strand
TGCCTCGATCACCTTCATGGTTCATCTGGGCGTCAGTCAGGCGGCGACGGTCCGTGTCGGGCGCGCGCATGGCGCAGGCGATGCGGTCGGCGTGCAAAGCGCGGCGCTGGCGTCGCTTGCACTGTCGGCGCTGTTCGCGGTACTGACCATGACGGTGTTCTTGGCATTTCCGCAGCAGCTCATCGGGCTTTATGTCCGGCCGAGCGACCCGCTGGCGCCCGAGATCCTGCGTTTCGGCAGCCGCCTTCTGGCGGTGGCGGCGCTGTTCCAGCTTGCCGATGCCAGCCAGGTCATCGCGCTGGGTCTGTTGCGCGGTGTGCAGGATACACGCGTGCCGATGCTGATCGCCGGCTTCAGCTACTGGGTGGTAGGCATCTCGGCGAGCTATCTTCTGGCCTTCGTCCTGGGCTTCGGCGGCGTCGGGCTATGGCTGGGGCTTGTCGCCGGCCTCGCCTGTGCTGCGGCGCTGTTGCAGCACCGGTTCTGGCGCGGGCGCTTTTCCGTGCCACCAACCCACCCCCGGCACGCGGCGCTGGGTTGAGGTCGCGGCGATGAACTGTCGGCACCCGCACGCCCCCGGAAGCGGGCCAAGCGCGGCGGGAGAAGATCACCCGCCGGACAGATCGTCGTCCGGTTCGTCCTCGTCGGCTTCATCCTGGGCCCGCTCCCCGGCGGCCGGCGGTGACGGGCCGGGATCACGCGCCGCGAGCCGGTCGGCCTTCTTGCGGACCAGAACGGTGCGCAGATCGTGCATCGCCATCAACAGCGCGTCGGTCACCGCTTCAAGCGCGGCCTCGTCGGCCCGCGCCTGAGCCCATTGGGCGGTCAGGTTCAGGTGATCGATGGTGCGGTGGATATCGTCGATCTCGCGGCGCGCCAGCAACGCGCGACGCTCCTCCAGCCACTGCCGGATATCCGCCTCTTCGTCACGGCTCAGGTCCCGGCCGCCATGGGGCTTGATCTCGCCGTTGCGGATATTGACAACGGCGATCTGGTCCATCTCGATCCGGCGCAGACGGTTTTCGGCATCCACCCGGAAGACGGCCGCGCCGTTCTCGCGGATGCGGAAGTAATATTGCGGCAGCGCGTCGCTCATTGGCCCCTGATCCCTGCCATTGCCGACTTCCTCGTCCCGCCCCGGGCGGTCCCGGCAGCCCCGCAGGACATGTCGCGACATCCGTTCCGCCGCCTCGGTCGTTCATCGCGGCGGAGCCGGTCCCCCGTGATCGCCGTCGCCGGGTCCGGACCGCCTTCCGGCACGCCCGGTTTCAGCCCAGACCGCGGCAGAAGGCGACGATCCGACGGCAGGCCGCTTCCAGCGCGGCCTCGGACGTAGCGTAGCTTAGCCGGAAGTGCGGCGAAAGCCCAAAGGCCGCCCCCGCGACACAGGCAACGCCCGTCTCCTCGAGAAGCGCGGTGCAGAAGACGGTGTCGTCATCGATCCGACGGCCGCCCGCACTGGTCCGGCCGATGCAGCCGGCGATGTCGGGATAGAGGTAGAAGGCCCCCGCGGGCCGTGCCAGGCGCAGCCCCGGCGCCTCGGCCAGCGCACCCATCACCAGATCGCGCCGGCGGGCGAACAGGATGCGGTTCTCCTCGAGGCAATCCTGCGGTCCGGTCAGCGCCGTCACCACCGCCCACTGGCTGATCGTGCAGGGGTTCGAGGTGGACTGGCTTTGCAGCTTGGCCATGGCCGCGATCAGCGGCGCCGGCCCCGCACCGTATCCGATCCGCCAGCCGGTCATCGCATAGGCCTTGGAGACGCCGTTGCAGATCAGGATCCGCGACGACAGCGCCGGCGCCACCTGCGCCAGCGTGACGAAGGACAGCCCGTCATAGACCAGATGCTCGTAGATGTCGTCACAGAGAATCCAGACCTCGGGATGACGCATCAGCACCGCGGCCAGCGCCGCCAGCTCGGCCCGGTCATAGGCCGCCCCGGTCGGGTTGGACGGTGAATTCAGCACCAGCCAGCGCGTGGCCGGCGTGATCGCCGCCTCGAGCTGCGCCGCGGTCAGCTTGAACCCCGCCGCGGCCGGACAGGGCACGATCACCGGCCGCCCCCCCGCGAGCCGCACCATGTCGGGGTAGCTGACCCAGTAGGGTGCCGGAATGATTACCTCGTCGCCCGGATCGAGGGTCGCATTCAGCGCGTTGGCAAGGATCTGCTTGCCGCCGTTCGCAACCGAGATCTCGTCGGTCCGGTATTCGAGCCCGTTCTCGCGGCGGAATTTCCCGGCAATCGCCTGCTTGAGTTCGACGATCCCGTCGACGGCGGTGTATTTGGTCCGCCCGTCCTCGATCGCCGCGATGGCGGCTGCGCGGATATGGGGGGGGGTGGCAAAATCGGGCTCGCCCGCGCCAAGGCCGATGATATCGCGCCCGGCGGCCTTCATGTCGGCCGCGAGCCGCGTGACCGCCATCGTGGGCGAGGGTTTCACCTGCGCCAGCCGCTGCGAAAGTCGTGCCATGCCGACGCTCCGGTTTGAACTTGCCGGAGGCATGTCATAGGCTGTGCCCGTCGAGCGATCAAGCGGTAACCGAATGGAGCGTCCCATGGCAGACAGCGATGACTGGTTCAGCGAAACGACCGCAACCTTTGGCGACCGGGTGGCGGGTGCGCGCGAGGCCGCGGGCATGACCCAGGCGCAGCTTGCGCGCCGGCTCGGGGTTCGGCTCAAGACCCTGCGCGACTGGGAGGACGACATCTCCGAGCCGCGCGCGAACAAGTTGCAGATGCTCGCGGGCATGCTGAACGTCTCCATCATGTGGATGCTGACAGGCCGCGGCGAGGGTCCGGAAGGCCCGGTCGAGCGGCAGGCCGAAACGGCCGATGCCAAGGCCCTGCTGACGGAGATGCGTCGGCTGCGCGAAGAGGCGCTCGCCTTGGCCGAGCGCATGGGAAGGGCCGAGAAGCGGCTGCGCACCAATCTCAAGGGCAGCCTGTGATGACCGCGCCCGATATCGCGACGGCGGCAGGCGGCCTGCCCGACGACGGCGCCCGGCGGCGGCGCGCGCGGATGCGGGCATGGCGGCGGGGCACCAAGGAGATGGACCTGGTCCTGGGCCCCTGGGCGGACGCGGAGCTTGCCGGGCTCGACGCCGCCCGGCTCGACGCGTTCGAGCGGCTCCTGGGCGAGAACGATCAGGATCTCTACACATGGATCGCCGGCCAGGCCCCGGCGCCGGCGGCCCATGCGCCCCTGATCGCGCGCATTGCTACCTTCGCGCATGCGCGTTTCAGCCCCGCCGAAGGCCCGCGTCCGGCCAACTGATGGAGATTTAACCCTATCTTGGGGTTTTTTGCCGAATCTGATCGCGCAAGAAGCGAAATCGGAGGAACGCATGAGCATTCACGCGACGCCGCAGGGCGCGACGCGGCGGGGGGCGGTCGAAAGCTATCTGGACAGTCTTGCCCTGATCGAGCGGCTGCACCGTTTGCTTCTTGATGTCATCAAGGA
>JASBUM010000429.1 GCA_030147905.1 Acidimangrovimonas sp. | reverse complement strand
AGGACGACGATTACCGCGCCTGCATGGCGCAGGTGCTGGCCGGGATCGACAGATGGCGTGGGCGCGACGGGGGACCGTTGTAACGCGCGAAGCCCGAAGGCGCGTAGGCCGGAAGCCCGCCCCGCAGAGGTGCGGAACCCTGTCCGCGCGGCCGGCGGCGCAGCCGAAAAGATTGGGGCGGGCCATTTCATTCGCGGCCTGCGGCGTCTATATTGGTTCGGCATGCGACGAGAGGAGGGCCGCCATGGCCAGGACCAAAGCTGCGGATATCGACCGCGCGCTGGTGCGTGTCGATCCGGTCTGGTCGCGCATACGCGAAGAGGCGGCGCGGGCCTTGGCCGACGAGCCGCTTCTGGGCGGTCTGATGCACAGCAACATCCTGCATCACGCATCGCTTGAGCGCGCGCTGTCCTATCGCTTCGCGCTCAAGCTCGCCTCGGGCGAGATCGGCGAGCAGATCCTGCGCGAGATCGCCGACCAGGCCCACAGGGGCGACCCCGGACTGGGGGCCGCGGCCCGTGCCGATCTCGTCGCCGTCTTCGAGCGCGACCCGGCCTGCCACCGGTTCCTTCAGCCGCTTCTGTTCTTCAAGGGTTTTCAGGCGCTCCAGGCCTATCGCGTGGGCCACTGGCTGTGGCGCGAGGGACGGCGCGACATGGCCTATCTGATCCAGATGCGGGTGAGCGAGGTTTTCGGTGTCGATATTCATCCGGCCGCGCGGCTGGGGCGCGGGATCATGATCGACCATGCCCATTCGATCGTGATCGGCGAGACGGCGGTGGTGGGCAACAATGTCTCGATGCTGCATTCGGTGACGCTGGGCGGTACCGGCAAGGAGGACGGCGATCGTCATCCGAAGATCGGTGACGGCGTCCTGATCGGCGCCGGCGCCAAGGTGCTGGGCAATATCCATGTCGGTGACCGCAGCCGCATCGCCGCCGGGTCGGTGGTGCTGCAGGACGTGCCGTGCTGCAAGACCGTGGCGGGTGTGCCCGCGCGGGTAGTGGGCGATGCGGGCTGCGATCAGCCCTCGGTCCGGATGGACCAGACGCTCGACGAGGATTACGACTGTTTCAAGGGATGAGCGTCCAGGGACGAGGGCGCGATAGGGCTTTTGGTGCGCGCGCCCTGCAGGGGCGTCCGCCTTGGCTGGGGATTGGCGGCGCCGCGCGGCTTTCCGCGCTGAATGCACGGCGGCTGGACTGGCGGACGGCTGGCTGAAGCCGTTCGGGCGGGACTGGTGCGCGCGGCATTCGAGCTTGCGCGCGCGTCTTGAGGAGCCAGTCCCATGATCGCTGCCACCCGATCCGTCACCTTCGAGCAATTCATCGCCCGGCCACCCGGGACGGTCAGGGCCGCGAACACCGCTTGACCGCTGATGGGCGACGGGCGCTGTCCCCACCGAGGTCGGCTATCGGCCCGAGCTGGACATGCGCCCGGGACTTGGGCTCGGGGCATGGGCTCTGGACATGGGACTATGGGAAGCAGCCCTGATATGTGCCGCAGGTCGAGGCCGAACGTCGGCCCATCTACAGCGTTGGCGTATGGCGGCTGATCTGGATGCTGTGGCCGATCGAGGACGGCAGCCTGTCGGGCTTGGACCGCGAATGGTTCGATTTGTCCAGGCGGGCGGACAAACACGCCCAT
>JASBUM010000426.1 GCA_030147905.1 Acidimangrovimonas sp. | reverse complement strand
GGCGCCATGCTGCAGATGGGCTCGGGGTCGGGGCTGGTGATCTTCCTTGCCGCGATCGCGGTGCTGATCGCTTCGGTCAATATCGTGGGGGGCTTTCTGGTCACGCGCCGGATGCTCGCCATGTTCCAGAAAAGCTGACGGGGGCGGAGCGCATGTCCATCGGTATCGTTTCGGCCGCCTATATCGCTGCCGTCGTTCTGTTCATTCTCAGCCTCGGCGGGCTGTCGGGCCAGGAAAGCGCCAAGCGTGCGGTCTGGTACGGCATCGCCGGCATGGCGCTGGCGGTTCTGGCCACGCTCTTCGGCCCCGGCGCGGGCAATTGGGGGATCACCCTCATCATGGTTCTGATCGGCGCCGCAGCCGGCTCTTACGTCGCGCGGCAGGTCGAGATGACGCAGATGCCGCAGCTTGTCGCCGCCTTGCATTCCTTCGTCGGGCTCGCCGCCGTCCTGATCGGCTTCAACGCCGATATCGAGATGGGCCGGGTTCTCGCGCTCAAGGCCGCGGGGGGCAGCCTCGACCATCTGTCGGGCTTCGCCGCCAAGCTCGCGGCCAAGGACGCGGTCGAGATCGCGATGCTCAAGGTCGAGCTGTTCCTGGGCGTCTTCATCGGGGCGATCACCTTCACCGGCTCGATCGTGGCCTTCGGCAAGCTGGCCGGCAAGATCGACGGCAAGCCGAAGAAGCTGCCGGGCGGGCACATGCTCAATGCCGGCGCCGCGGCGCTGTCGCTGATCCTGCTTCTGGTCTTCTTCGCATCGGGATCGGGCTGGGCGCTGATCCTGATGACGCTTCTGGCCTTCTTCATCGGCTGGCATTTGATCATGGGGATCGGCGGCGCCGACATGCCGGTGGTGGTGTCGATGCTGAACTCCTATTCCGGCTGGGCCGCGGCCGCGATCGGCTTCACCCTTGGCAACGATCTTCTGATCGTGACCGGGGCGCTGGTGGGTTCGTCGGGGGCGATCCTGTCCTACATCATGTGCCGCGCGATGAACCGATCCTTCATCTCGGTGATCCTGGGCGGCTTCGGCACCACGACCGGACCGGCGCAGGAGATCGAGGGCGAGATGGTCGCGATCGATACCGAGGGGGTCGCGGGCGCCTTGAACGAGGCCGACAGCATCATCATCGTGCCCGGCTACGGCATGGCGGTGGCCCAGGCCCAGCAGGCCGTCAGTGAGCTGACGCGCAAGCTGCGCGCCGCCGGCAAGGAGGTGCGTTTCGGCATCCATCCGGTCGCCGGGCGTCTGCCGGGGCACATGAACGTGCTGCTGGCCGAGGCCAAGGTGCCCTATGACATCGTGCTGGAGATGGACGAGATCAACGACGATTTCCCGCAGACGGATGTCTCGGTCGTGATCGGCTCGAACGATATCGTCAATCCGGCGGCGCAGGAGGATCCCAACTCGCCGATCGCCGGCATGCCGGTTCTGGAAGTGTGGCGCGCCAAGCAGGTGGTCGTGCTCAAGCGCGGTCAGGGTACCGGCTATTCCGGCATCGAGAATCCGCTGTTCTACAAGGAGAACACCCGGATGTATTA
>JASBUM010000423.1 GCA_030147905.1 Acidimangrovimonas sp. | reverse complement strand
ATATCCTCGCGCACGGCCGAGGATTGCGCGCGCGTGGCGGGCGAGATCAGCGCCATGCACGGCGAAGACCCGGCGCCGCGGGCGGTGCCGATCGCGGCCAATGTCTCGGACGCCGCGGCGCGCGATCGCCTGATCGACGAGGCCGAGCGGCAATTGGGGCCGGTCGACATTCTCGTCTGCAATGCCGCGGTGAACCCCTATTTCGGCCCCTTCCTCGACGCGCCCGACGACGCCTTCGACAAGGTGATCGAGGTCAATATCCGCGCCAACATGCGTCTTGCCCGCCGGGTGGTCCCGGGCATGAAGGCGCGCGGCGGCGGCACGATCATCGTCATCTCCTCGATCGCCGCTTTCAAGGGCGGGGACGAGCTGGGCCTTTACGGGCTGTCCAAGGCTGCCGATCTGCAATTGGTGCGCAATATCGCCGCCGCCCACGGCGCCGACAACATTCGCGCCAACGCGATCGCACCGGCGCTGGTCAGGACCGAATTCGCCCGCGTGCTGTGGGAGGATCCCGAACGCGCACGCCGCACCGCCCAAAGCTATGCGCTGGGCCGGCTGGGCGAGCCTGACGACATCGCCGGCGCTGCGGTCTTCCTCGCCGCGCCGGCCGGGGCGTGGATGACCGGGCAGACCCTTGTGATCGACGGCGGCTGGTCGGTCAAACCCTGATCCGTGCGCGCGGCCGGATGCGACGGCCGCGGCCCCGGCCCCGCGCGCACCCGCCTAAAGGATCTGGGATTCGGGCATGAAACGTTGCGCCACGGCCGCCTCCTGCCGCGCCATCAACCGATGGGCGTTGCGCATGTGCTCGCGCAGAATGGCGCGGGCGGCGTCGGGCTCGTTGTCGCGCAAGGCCGCCAGAAGCCGCGCCTGATAGGCCGTGCCCGAGGACCACAATTCGGGGTTCTGCGGTTCGTAAAGCTTGCGCGAAACGGTGATCTGGGCCAGCAGATTGGCGGTGAAGCGGATCAGGAAGCGCATCAGGGGATTGCCGGACAATTCGGCCAGCAGCGCGTGAAACCTGAGCGAGGCGATATGCTGTTCGCGTTCCTCCTCGGGGGTGCTGGCGGGCGCGGCATAGCTGGCCATCACCGCCTCGAGCCGCGACAGGTCCGCATCGTCGAGCTTGCCGGCAAGGCTCGCGGCAAGCTCCGGCTCCAGCGCCTCGCGGATCTCGTAGACGTCGTCGATCGAGAGTTCCTGAAAGTAGAAGTAATTGCCCAGAAGCGCCGCCGCCCGTTCGGCCGAGACCTGGTGGACGAAGACCCCGCCCCCCGGCCCGGTGCGCGAGCGCACCAGACCCTGCGCCTCGAGAATGCGGACCGCCTCGCGGATCGTGCCCTTGGCCATGCCGAAACGCTCGATCAGCTCGGCCTCGCTCGGCAGCCGGTCGCCTGGTTGGCAGCCCTCGTCCATGACCCATTGCTTGATCGCCTCGGCGACCTTTTGCGGGCGTGACAGCTTCGGCGCGGCGTCACTCGAGCGGGTGGTGGCAGGCGGCAAATTGCTCTCCTTCGATTGGGCGCAGCGCGGGCGTCTCCTGCCGGCACAGATCGCTGGCGCGCGGGCAACGCCCGGCAAAGGCGCAGCCCGGCGGCGGGTTCAGCGGATCGGGCAACTCGCCCTCGGCGCCGGGATCCAGCCTGCGCCCCACCGCCGGCGCCGAACGCGCCAGAAGCTGCGTATAGGGATGGCGCGGCCGGGCAAAGACCCGATCGGCGGGGCCGAGTTCGACCAAAGCCCCGAAATATAGCACCGCGATGCGGTCGCTGACCGCCTCGACCACCGCCAGATCGTGGCTGATGAACAGATAGGTCAGGCCGAACTCGGCCCGCAGATCGGCAAGCAGATTGAGCACCTGCGCCTGAACCGAGACATCGAGCGCCGAAACCGGCTCATCCAGCACGATGATCCGCGGGCTGGCGGCAAGCGCGCGGGCGATGCCGATCCGCTGCGCCTGCCCGCCCGAGAATTCGTGCGGGTAACGGTCAAGAAATTCGGCGCGCAGATTGACCGCGTCAAGCACTTCGGCAATCCGCGCCGCCCGCGCCGCCCGGCCCATGCGGTGAAGCCGGATCAAGGGCGCCTCGAGGATCGCGCGGATGGTCTTGCGCGGATTGAGGCTGGCGGTCGGATCCTGAAACACATATTGGATCCGCCGCCCGAATTCGGCCGGATCGGCATTCGACAGGGGCTTGCCCTCGATCTCGATCGCGCCCTCGCTCGGCCGTTCAAGCCCGACCAGCATCCGCGCCAGGGTCGATTTCCCGCAGCCCGATTCGCCGACGATGCCCAAGGTCTCGCCCGGCGCCACCGCGACCGAGATCGGCCGCACCGCATGGACATAGGCCGACGGCCCGCCGATTAGGCGCCGGCCGACCGGGAAACGCTTGGCAAGGCCCTGGGTGCTGAGCGCGGGGGTCATGGCGCGATCTCCGTTTCGGGATACAGGCAACGCACCGTCCGCGGGCCGGCGCCCGCCAGCGCGATCTCGCCCCCGCGGCAGGCGTCCTCGGCCTTCAGACAGCGCGGCGCGAAGGCGCAGCCCGCGGGCAATTTGTCCACCGCCGGCGGCAGGCCCGGTATCGCCGGCAGCCGCCGCCGCCCGCCGCCCAGTTCCGGCACGCAATCGATCAGCCGGCGGGTATAGGGATGGGCCGGCGCGTTGAGAACCGCCGCGGTCGGCCCGGTCTCGACGATGCGGCCGGCATACATCACCGCAACCCGGTCGCACAGCTGTCCGACGACGCCTAAATCATGGGTGATGAACAGGATCGCCAGCCCGCGCGCGCGCCGCAGATCGTCGAGCAGCGCCAGGATCTGGGCCTGCACGGTGACATCGAGCGCGGTCGTCGGTTCGTCGGCGATGATGATGTCGGGCTCATTGGCGAGCGCCATGGCGATGCCCACGCGCTGACGCATCCCGCCGGACAATTCATGCGGGAAAACCTCCATCCGCGCCGCCGCATTGGGCATGCGCACGTCTTCAAGCAGGCGCAAGGCCCGCGCCCGCGCCGCCGCCCGCGACATCGGTTGATGGGTGACGATCGCCTCGATCAACTGATCGCCGATACGGTAAAGGGGATGCAGCGTCGACAGCGGGTCCTGGAAGATATAGGCCACCCGCCCGCCGCGCAATTGGCGCAGGCGCTCATAGGGCGCGCCGATCAGATCCTCGCCCTCGAGCCGCGCGGCGCCGCCGGTGATGACGCCGGGCGGCGAGGCCACCAGCCCCATGATCGAAAGCGCCGTGACCGATTTGCCCGAGCCGCTTTCGCCGATCAGGCCCAGACATTCGCCGGGCGCCAGCGACAGCGAAACGCCGTTGACGGCGCGGTAGATCCGCCGCCCGACCTGGAATTGCGCCTCGAGCGCCTCGAGCCGCATGAGCCCCGCGCCACCGGGCTCCGGCACGCTCTTGCGCGCGACCCGCGTCGCCGCCGCCGGCCGGCTGAGCGCCCCCGAACGCAGGCGCGGGTCGAGCGCGTCGCGAATGCCGTCGCCGAGGAGGTTGATCGACATCACGATCAGAAAGATCATCACCCCCGGCACCATCGACGTATGCGGCGAGGTGATCATCGCCGAACGCGCCTG
>JASBUM010000417.1 GCA_030147905.1 Acidimangrovimonas sp. | reverse complement strand
CGGCTGAAGGAGCGGCGGCGCAATGCCGGCGGGCAGCTTTCCGGGGGGGAGCAGCAGATGCTGGCGATCGCGCGCACCCTGATGGGCCGGCCGCGGCTGCTGATGCTGGACGAGCCGCTGGAGGGGTTGGCGCCGGTGATCCGCGAGATGCTGATGTCGGTCTTCGAACGTCTCGCCGGCGAGGGGCGCACGACGCTGATCCTGGTCGAACAGCATGCAGAGATGGCGATCGATTTCGCCGACCGGGCCGTCATTCTCGAGAGCGGGCGGATCGTGCATGAAGGTCCGGCCGCGGCGCTGCGCGGCCGGCCCGAGATCCTGCATCGGCACCTGGGGCTGGAACTGGGCGGCGCGGGCGGCTGAAAGCCTGGGTACACCACGGGCCAAGCCCTGTAATGTATACAGAATTTCTTCATGAACGCACCATTGGCGGTATTCTTGGCCAAAGTCTGCCGCCAGAAAGAATCAATTGGTGCCAATACATGAATCCTGTATACATTCCGTATGGGAGAACGAAACAGACTGACCCTTGGTGAGCGGGCGCTTCTGAGCCTGCGCGACGCGATCTTCAGCGGGGAATTCCCCGCCGGCACGCGGTTGACCGAAGTTGCGCTGGCCGACCGGCTGGGACTGTCGCGCACGCCGCTGCGCGAGGCGCTGGCGCGGCTCGAACGCGAAGGTCTGGTCGAGCGCGCGGGCGCTGCCGGCTACCGGGTGCGCCGCTTCACCTTCGACGACGTTCGCGACGCGCTCGAGCTGCGCGGCGTGCTCGAGGGGACGGCGGCGCGGCTTGCGGCCGAACGCGGTGTGGATGCCGGGGCGCTGGCGCGGCTCGGGGCGCTGCTCGACCGGCTGGACGCGGCGATTCCGCCCGGGGATCCGGACGGGCTGTGTTTCGACGATTACTTCGCGCTCAACGCGGAATTTCACGCGGCGCTGGCATCGCTGGCGGGCAACGGCTTCGTGGTCGCCGCGCTCGATCAGGTGACCGCGCTGCCCTTCGCCTCCCCCTCGGCCTTTCTGGCGGTGCAGGAGCAGGTTCCCGCCTTTCGCCGCAGCCTGATCGGGGCGCAGGCCCAGCATCGCGATATCGTCGACGCCATCGCCCGGCGGCAAAGCGCGCGGGCCGAGGCGTTGGCACGCGAACATGCGCGTCTGGCGCTGCGCAATTTCGAATACGTCCTGGACCGCGATCGCAGCCTGATCGCCCGGGTCCCCGGTCTGGCGCCGCTGACGCCGGCGCCGGATGACAGCCATCAGCAAGTGGAGGAGACGCAAGAATGACAGCCCGTTCGCTCGAAGAGGTCCTGAACACAGCCGGCGATCCGGTGGCGATGCTGCGCAATTCGCGCATCGGCGCCTATGTCTACCCGGTGGTGCCGCCGGAATTCACCAACTGGCGCGACGAACAGCGCGCCTGGCGCGAGACGGCGGTGCTGTTCGACCAGTCCCACCACATGGCCGAGATCATGGTCAGCGGGCGCGACGCCTTCGCCATGCTCGAACATCTGGCGATCAACAGTTTCGCCAATTTCGGCGTCGGGCGAGCCAAGCATTTCGTGCCCTGCAGCCATTCGGGCCATGTCATCGGCGATGTCATCTGCTTCCGCCTCGCCGAGGACCGCTTCCTGCTGGTCGGGCGCGCGCCGACCATCACCTGGGTGCAGTTCAACGCCGAGACCGGCGACTGGCGGGTCGAGGTCGATCGTGACGACCGTTCGCCCTCGCGGCCGATGGGGCAGCCGGTGCGCCGGCGCCGCTATCGCTACCAGATCCAGGGGCCGAAGGCCGAGGCGCTCCTGACGCGGCTGAACGGCGGCCCGCTGCCCGACATCCGCTTCTTCCACATGGGCGAGATCACCATCGCCGGCCGCACGGTGCCCGCACTGCGCCACGGCATGGCGGGGGAGCCGGGGCTGGAGGTCTGGGGTCCCTATGACGAGGGCGAGGAAATCCGCGCCGCGATCCTCGACGCCGGGGCCGATCTGGGGCTGGTTCAGGTGGGCAGCCGGGCCTATGCGACGAACACGCTCGAATCGGGATGGATCCCCTCGCCGCTGCCGGCGGTCTATACCCAGCCCGAGATGAAGCCCTATCGCGAATGGCTGGGCGCCGAAAGCTACGAGGCCACCGGATCCATCGGCGGCAGCTTCGTCGGCAAGCGGATCGAGGATTATTACCTGACGCCCTATGACCTCGGCTATGGCCCCTTCGTCAAGTTCGACCATGACTTCATCGGTCGTTCCGCGCTCGAACGGGTGGCCGAGGGGCCGCACCGGCGCAAGGTCACCTTCGAATGGGACGCGCAGGACGTCATCAAGGTGCAGGCCTCGATGCTTCAGGACGAGCGCCCGAACTACAAGACCATCGACCTGCCGCTGTCGAATTACGCCTCGGCCTCCTACGACCGGATCGAACGCGACGGGAAACTTGTCGGCTTCTCGATGTTCGCGGGCTATTCCTACAACGAGCGGGCGATGCTTTCGCTTGGCGTGGTCGATGCCGAGATCGAGCCGGGCGCGCGGCTGACGCTTGTCTGGGGGGAGCCGGGCGGCACCGACAAGACCACGGTCGAGCCGCACGAACCCTGCGAGATCGCGGTCAACGTCGGTCCTGCCCCCTATTCGCGCGATGCCCGCGAGAATTACGCCGACAGCTGGCGCAACCGCAACCGCTGAAGGTCCGGCGCGTTTCTTCCGCCGGGCGCGACCCGGCGGGAGGCGCGGGCATGGACGCCCGGAAACAGCCCCGCACGGGCCTAGAGATAGGCCGAACCCATTTCGTCGGCGAAGCGCGCGGCATTGCCTTCCCAGACGATGGCGCCGTGTTCGATGACATAGATCCGGTCGGAATGGGGCAGCGCGAAGGTGATGTTCTGCTCACCCAGAAGCACGGTGATGGGCGTGGTGTCGCGCAGCTTGTGGAGCGCCTTCGAAAGCTGGTCGAGGATCACCGGCGCGAGGCCCAGTGTCGGCTCGTCAAGGATCAGCAGCCGCGGCTTCATCATCAGGGCGCGCGCGATGGCGAGCATCTGCTGCTCGCCCCCCGAAAGCGTGTTCGCGGCCTGACGCTGGCGCTGGTTGAGCACCGGGAATAGCCCCAGAAGCCAGGCGATCTGCTCGGCGCGTTCGGCATCGCCCAGATGGGCGCCGCCGAGGTCGAGATTTTCGCGCACGCTCATGTAGCCGAACAGCTCGCGCGTCTCGGGGCACTGGACGATGCCGTCGCGCGCGATCTGCGCGACCGAGCGTCCGGCCAGTTCGGTGCCGTGCCAATGGATCATGCCCTGATGCGGCACCACGCCCGAAATGGCGTTGAACAGCGTCGTCTTGCCGGCGCCGTTGAGGCCCACGACCGAGACGAATTCGCCTTCGTGAACGTCGAGCGACACGCCCTGCAGCGCCTG
>JASBUM010000367.1 GCA_030147905.1 Acidimangrovimonas sp. | reverse complement strand
CCCGGCGGCGCGTGCGCCCGCGGCCATGGTGCGGAAGAACCGGATGACCGACTTCGGCGGCTCCTGCTTGTTCCATACCGTCACCGACAGGATGCCGCCCGGCGCCAGCGCGCGTATGTAGCTGGCGATCGCCTGTTCGGTATAGGCGTATTTCTCGATCACCGATAGTCCGCCCGGATGCGACAGCCCGACCGAACTGGCCAGGCTCAGGTCGATCACGTCATAGCGTTGCTTGGTATGCTGAAGGAAAAGCCGGCCCGAATAGGGCACCACCTTGACGCGCGGGTTGCCGAGGATGTCGCCGGAGGCCTTGCGTACCGAAGGCGCGCGGAAGGCGCGCAGCACGGCCGGGTTGGATTCGGCAACCGTGACCGAGCTGGCGCCGGCATCCAGGGCAGTCATCGTCGAGATGCCGCCACCGAACTGTGCGACGAAGACTTTGGGGTCCTTCTTCAGCACATAGGGATAATACATCGGCAGATATTCGAAATAGCTCGCATCCGCCTTGGGGATCGTGCGCATGATGCCGTTCGGGCCGTCGCCGTCGACATACATCCCGACATAGGTGTTGCGCGGCAGTTCGGGGATGTTGAAGGCCGCATTGTCCGACAGGCCCGGCGCGAAATGCATGTAGGAGCTGGCGTAGATCTGCAGATCGCCGAAGGGCGAATAGCTGCGGTAGATCCGGTGCGCGTCGGGGAAGTTCCGGGCATAGGAGATGCCCTTGTACTGCGAGACCGCCACCGCCGGAATACCGGTCAGTGCCGGGCCCGCCAGATAGGCCGCGATCACCGCCACGGCGCCGGCTGCGGCGGCGAGCCGCTCGCGCATTGCGCCGAACCACAACACGACCGCAAGGCCCCACAGGGCCAGTGGTGCGACCATCAGTTTCGACGGCGCCAGCACGTACATCGCCCCGAAGATCACCGCCCCCGCAAGGCCCGAGCCCGCGAGATCGGCGAAATAGAGCCGGTTGAAATGCGCCCGGCCCTGACGGAAAACGATCCCGAGGAAGAAGGCCCCGGCGAGGAACGGCAGCAGATAGAGCAGGAAATTGTCGAGCAGGAGCCACTTCTGCTTGGGGTCCGAAAGCAGGAAGATGGCGTTGAACGGCACCGTCTGCGCGAGCAGGTTGGCACCCACCGCCAGCGGGCCGAACAGAATAAGCGACAGGCTCGCCGCGCCGCGTCCATGACGGTCGAGCCAGCCCCCCGCAAGGAAGATCACCACACTCGCAAGGCCGAAGCCCAGCATCGCGAGGCTGACGACGAGCGAGCCGAAATGGCTCCAGCTGCCCACCGCAAAGACCCGCATGATGGCGATTTGCAGCGTGATGACCGCGCCCGCCAGAAGGGCGACCGGACCGTAATGGCCGATCGCCCCCGCCTGTTTCTCATTCATTCTGTTCGTCCCTGCCGCGCCTGTTTTCCGGTCAGCTCGAATGCGTGCCGACGATACGGCCGTTCTCCATCTTCGTGAAAGGCACGAAGTTGACGATGGCACCGTTGTAGATGTCGGAACGCGAGACGATGAACTTGCCGTCGGCCGACTGGCGCTTTTCGATCTTCAGCACGTGCTGCGCGCCGGGCGGGCCGATCGGGATAACCATGATCCCGTTGGGCTTGAGCTGCTGCAGCAGCGGCGGCGGGACGTGGTCAATGCCCGCGGTGACGATGATCTTGTCGAAGGGGGCGTTTTCCTTCCAGCCGTAATAGCCGTCGGCGTTCTTGGTGTTGATGGCACGGAACTCGGTATAGCCCTCCGAGATCAGCTTGTCATAGATGCCGCGCGTGCGCTTGGCCAGCGGCTTGATGATCTCGATCGTGTAGACCTGGTCGGTCAGATGCGACAGGAAGGCCGACTGATAGCCCGAACCGGTGCCGATCTCGAGCACCCGCTCGCCCGGCTGCACGTCGATCGAGCTTGTCATCCGGCCGACCAGATGCGGCCCCGAGATGGTGACGCCGTAGCCGATGTCGAGAAAGGCGTTGGCATAGGCGCGCGGCAGGTTGGGCGCCAGCACGAAATCTTCCCGCGGGGTCAGCAGGAAGCCGCGGATCTCCTTGTCGCGGCTGAGGTCCTTGTTGCGGATCATGGCTACGCAGCGGTCGAAACGCTCGCCCAGGAAACGCGGGTCCTCGCCACGCATCTTCACCATGTAGTCGATGAAGGCCTTGCGGTCGCGCAGCGGGGGATCAAGCTTGTCGGGCGGAATCGGCGCGGCGTGGACGCCTGCTTTGACAAGCGAAGGTACGGACAGGGCCATCGGGACAAGCCCCATCGACAGGAAGGTGCGGCGTTTCACTGTGCTCTCCTCAAAATTCCGTTATCGTTCACGAAGGCGGACGGCCCGCCCCTCGAACGGCGCAGGATGGGTCCGGCGATCGGCGCTGCGCGCCCCGTCCGGACGGGGGTTTATCGCCCCGATACCGCTTTCCGGCGGCGGAAAACCGCGGTGCGGAAGGGGAATCACCTGTCCATTTCGGCTCGCGTTCACGCCCAACCCATTGATATGACACCATTTTGATGTAATGGTGCGTGCAGGATGCCGCGCCATTCGCGGCACCGGCAATGTACAATCCCGTAACCCGGCTGAAAAGCGGCTGAATCTCGCCGACCTCAACGGCGGGTCCTCGCCGATTGGCGCGCGATCCTACGCGAAGCGGCGCCGGGGTCACCTTACAAATTTGTAACGCGCATGCAGGCGCTGGCGTGGCGGCGGGTTTGCGGCTAAGGCTCGTGCCCGATAACGAGCAGAACGGAACGGGCATCAGAGGAATCGCATGCAGACCACCCAAACCGCCGGCGGCCACCGCAATGTCGCCCTATGGCTCAGCGCCGGTCTGGCCGGCCTGATCATCGTCACGGGCGCCTATGCCCAGTTCAACCATACCGGCCCCGCGATCACCACCTGGGGATCGATCACCCGCGTCGTGCCGCCCCTGTCGCAAGGCGACTGGAAGGCGGTTCTGGGCGGCTATCAGTCCCACAGCCAGTACATGGTGGATCACGCGACGCTGTCGATGGCCACGTTCCGTTCGCTCTACCTGGTCGAATGGTCGCGGGTGTTCCTCTCGGCGTTGCTCGATCTGACGGTCCTGTTCGCGGCCTATGGTGCGATGCGCGCCGCCCCCGAGACGCGGCGCCGGTTGATGCCGGCGATGGCCGCGCTTCTGACCTTCGCGGTGCTGCGCACGCTTTTCATATGGGTGGTCCTGCCTGCGGGCGTAGGCGCACGTGCCGACATCGCGGGCGCGGTTCTGGCCATCCGTTCCGGTTCGGCCGCGGCCATGCTGATGTTGTCGCTGTGGCTGATTGCGCGGGCCGACAGTGACAACGCAGGGGCCGGCGCCGGCCGCGGCGGGCTTGCCTGGGCGGCGGGCCTTCTGGCGGTGGTGGCGCTTGTGGATTTCACCATCGGCGCACTGGCTATGGGGGCGCAGACCGCCTCGGCCTTCACTGGCTTTCCGCTCGTCAACGGTCAGCTGATCCCCTCGGGGATGATGCTGTTCGATCCCTGGTGGAAGAACTTCGCCGAGAACGCGGTGACGATTCAGTTCATGCACCGCGGTTTGTCGGTCCTGCTTCTGGTGCTGGCCTTCGGCGTGGCGCTGGCCTCGGCGGGAACGCGGCAGGCCGCTTTGGCCTGGACGACCGCGCTGCTGGTGAGCGTCGAATTTCTGACCGGCGCCGCCAATATCCTCGCGCCCAACGTGACGCTGTGGCCCGCGCTTTACGTCGCCGCCGGCCTGGGTGTTCTGGCGCTGACCGGCTGGCTGTCGGGCGGTGTCGGCGCGGTCGAGACGCCTGCGCCGGAGCTGGGCACGATCGGCGCGCCGGCGGGCGCTTCCGCCCGGCGTTCCTGACGGCGGGGCGCTGCGGCGGGCGGGGCTGATCCCGACCGCCGCCGCACCTCCGGGGTGACCGGCGGCGGCCCGCGATCCGGTAAAGCGAGGGATCCGGCCGAGGCGGGCCCCGGGCGGCGCGGGCCGACCGTCATGCGCTCGCGGGGCCGGGGTCGGTCCGGGCCATGACTGGGCGCCGCGGAGCGCTTGGACGCATTTCGTTTCGATGGACATGTCAGGTGCCGCCCCCATGCGGGCGGGCTGCGGGCCGCTGTCATCATGCCTCGGCCGGTGAAGGTTCCGGCACTCTGGGCTCTGGCGCAACAGCCGGGCGCGGGAATTCGGTGCCATGGCCGGGCTGCGGGACTATCCCTCATCCATGTTTCTAGCTTCTCTCTCGAAACACTGATGCCGGGATGCGTATATCCACGCCTGATTGCTCATCCAGCGACAAGCTTGCGGGCAGATAGGCAAAGGCGCGGACTATGGACAACTGCGCGCGGGATTGCGCAACTATATGACTTTACCTGGAGAAATGGTGCCCGGGGGCGGAATCGAACCACCGACACGAGGATTTTCAATCCACTGCTCTACCCCTGAGCTACCCGGGCGGGGTGGAACGTCTCGCGTTCCGGGGTGGGCATCTCTTAGTGGAGGGGTAGGCCACTGTCCAGAGGGATTTGGCAGATTTTGACGCCCCGCCGCTTCGGCGGATCAGTGCCTTGGCGACGGCGCCGCGTCGGGACCTGGCTCCGCGCTCCAGCGGTCTTCCTCGTCCTCTGGCGGGGCAGGCAGCACATAGGCACCCGAGAGCCAACGCCCAAGATCGACATCGGCGCAGCGGCGCGAGCAGAAGGGGCGATATCGATCGGACTCGTCCTTGCCGCAGATCGGGCAGACCATCAGCCGGGCCTCCATCCCAGGGATCGGGCAAGCGGGATCCGGTCCCGCTTGCGCTGGATCTCATAGTTGCCCAGGACAGTCCATCCGGCAAGGCTCGCCTCGGAGCCATCGCGTCTGAAGGCCGCCCGCAAAACCTGATCGAGCGCGGCGCGATCGCGCTTGGGCATCGGCGCGAAATCCACCACGACCTGTCCGCCCAGCCCGCGCAACCGCAATTGTCGCGGCAGCTCCCGCGCGGCCGCGACATTGGCCTTCAGCGCGGCGGCCGGCGACGTGTCGCCGCCGGTATTGACGTCGACGGCGATCAGCGCCCGGGTCGGCTCGACCACCATCGTGGCTTCGTGGCCAAGCCCCACGACCGGATCGCGCAATGCCTCGATCATTGCGTCGACCCCATGTTCGGCAAAGGCGGCGTCGCCTTCTTCAAAGACGTCGGGGGCGGGCTCGGCCCATTCGCACCAGGCCTGCCGCCGGGAATCCGGCGCGTCGAGAAGCAGTTCGGCCGGGCCTTCGGTATCGGCAAGGATCGCCTGGGCCAGCGTGGCAAGCTGGGCGATCTCTTCGCGCGTCTCTGCCGCCTCGGCCCCCCCCGCGGCCGAGCGCAGGATCAGGCCCAGGTCGTCGGGAAGCCCGGCCATGGCCTGATCCGCCAGCGTCTCGAGCGTCGCGCGGAGCGCCTCGTCGCGGATCGCGCGCGACAGGTTGCGCCCCGGTGCGCCCGGCGTGACGATCGCATGGCGTCCCTTGAACAACAGTCGCGTGGTCACGGGAACGGCCTTGCCGTCCTCGGCGTGGCCGGACACCTGCACCAGGACCGCGCGCCCGGCGGTCAGCCCCGATGCTTGGCGCAAGAAGCCGCGCGCGCCCGCGGGCAGGCGCAGGAAGACGCCCCCCAGCCCCTTCATCGGCCGATCGACGATGGCGCGAAAGATTGCCCCCGGCGCGGGCGGCGCCGAATCCGGCGGGTCTATGACCAGATCCTCGAGACGCCCGTCGACGATCAGCGCCGCGGCCGGACGGCCAAAGACCTGTCCCAGAACAACCTGCCGCCCTTTCATCGCAGATCCTCCGTACCGGCCGGTTCGGACGGCATGCGATATCCGGCGGCCTGCAGAAGCTGCGCCGTTTCCGCAAGCGGCAGGCCGACGACCCCACTGTAGGAGCCCGATATCCATGGAACGAAGGCCGCGCCAAGCCCCTGAATCGCGTATCCCCCCGCCTTGCCCTGCCATTCGCCCGAGGCGAGATAGGCGGCCAGCTCCGCGTCGCCAAGCCGCTTCATCTTCACCGCGGTGACCACCACGCGCTGCCATTGGCGTGCCCCGCGCCGAACCACGACCGCCGTGGTGACCCGGTGGCGCCGCCCTCCCAGCGCCTGAAGGAAGCGCGCGGCCTCCGCCGCCTCGGCAGGCTTGCCAAGGATGCGCCGACCCATCGACACGGTGGTATCCGCGCATAGCACGATAGCATCCGGTGGGGCGTCGATCGCCGCGGCCTTGGCGCGCGCGATGCGTTCGCAATAGCGGGCCGGCAATTCGCCCCGCAGCGGTGATTCATCGATGTCGGGGGCCACGATCGCGTCGGGCTGCACGCCGATCTGCGCCAGAAGCTCCTTCCGGCGCGGGCTTGCCGACCCCAGTATCAGCCGCATCGTTCAGCGGAATCGGTAATTGATGCGACCCTTGGTCAGATCGTAAGGGGTCATTTCGACCTGAACGCGGTCGCCGGCGAGAACGCGGATGCGGTTCTTGCGCATCTTTCCTGCCGTATGGGCGATGATCTCATGGCCGTTTTCCAGCTCGACCCGGAACGTCGCATTCGGCAGGAGTTCTTTCACGACACCGGGAAATTCGAGCATTTCTTCCTTGGCCATGATCACTCCGTTGTTGAGTTGCCTGCCGGTTTGCAGGCGCGCATGTAGATGCGCCCGAATATTCGGCATTTCAAGGCCAAAGTGCGAATCGCCCGATATTGATTCGCCGGACGTGGCGGAAATGGGCCGGCCCTGCATGCGGCGCGCGGCCAACTTCGGCCCATGCCGCCGGGTCGCCTCGGCCTGCTGCTCAAACCGGCGGATCAGGCCTCGTCGGATCGGTTGCCGGTTGCCGTGGGCGGCCCGAATCGCGCGATCATCCGGTCGCGGATCTGGTCGCGTGCCTGGCGATAGGCGGCCAGCTTGGTCTCGCGCGTCTCGCCAAGGCCGGTGGGATCGAGGATGGGCCAGTATTCGACGTCGAGGTGGTAGTAGCGCGTCAGCTCCAGCGCCATGCGCTGGCTTGCCGGCGAGAGCGCCACCACGAGGTCGAAGCCGGACAGGTCATCGCCCCATTCGCGCATCTCCTGGAAGCTCCGGCTTCGATGGCGGGCCAGTTCCACGCCCAGTTCGGCGCAGACCGCGATTGAGAACCCGTCAATCTCCCCGTCGCTGCGCACGCCGGCCGACTGGACATAGCAGGCCTGACCGTAGAATTTCTTCATCAGGCCCTCGGCCATCGGCGAGCGCACCGCGTTATGGTCGCAACAGAACAATACCGATGTCGGCAATGCCCCCACCATCTAGCCCCAGTGAAGCACGCAGATCAGGGTGAAAAGCCGCCGCGCGGTCGGTGCGTCTACCTCCGCCTTGCCCGCCAGCCGCTCCTGAAGCAAGCGCGCACCCTCGTTGTGGATCCCGCGCCGGGCCATGTCTATCGCCTCGATCTGCGACGGAGGCAGGCGCTTGACCGCCTCGAAATAGCTCTCACAGATCTGAAAGTAGTCCTTCACCACCTGCCGGAAAGGCCCCAGCGACAGGTGGAAGGCCGCGACTGGCGCGCCTCTCTCGTCGCCGATGTCGAAGACGAGCCGGCCCTCGTCGATCGCCAGACGCAGCCGGTAAGGGCCGTCGGGCGGCTCGCGGTCGTCGCGCGCGGGAAGCGCAAAACGGTTGTCCTCGAGAAGATCGAAGATCGCTACGCGACGTTCCTGTTCGATCTCGGGCGTGGGCGGGGCCAGACCGGAATCGTCGATCTCGACATGGCAAAGGCGGGCGTTCGTCATCCGCTGTTCTCCGCTGGGCGGGCATCTCCGGTCCGGCGCGGCCTTGGGTGCCGGCGCATTTCAGCTTGGGCGGTTGAGCGCGGCGAGCCGCGCGCCCACCGACAATCCGTGCGCTTCCAGCCCCTCGGAACGCGCCAGGCATTCCGCCGCGGGCCCGATCGCGCCCAGGGCTTCGGGTGTCATCTTCGCGATTGTCGTGCGCTTGAGAAAGTCCATCACCGACAACCCGCTGGAGAACCGTGCCGAGCGCGCCGTGGGCAGGACATGGTTCGGCCCGCCGACGTAATCGCCGATCGCCTCGGGCGTCCAGCGGCCGAGGAAGATGGCACCCGCATGGGTGATCTCGCCGGCCAGGGCCTCGGGGTCGGCCACGCACAGCTCCAGATGCTCGGGCGCCACCCGGTTCGACAGCGCCGCCGCCTCCGACAGGTCGCGCACGACGATCACGGCGCCGAAATCGCGCCAGTTCGCCCCCGCGATCGCGCGTCGCTCCAGCGTTTCGAGCCGTGCAGAGACTGCCCGCTCCACCGCTTGTGCGAAGGCTGCGTCGTCGGTGATCAGGATCGACTGCGCGCTTTCGTCATGCTCGGCCTGGCTCAGCAGGTCGAGCGCGATCCAGTCGGGATCGTTGTCGCGATCGGCGATCACGAGGATCTCGGAGGGGCCGGCGATCATGTCGATGCCGACGCGGCCGAAGACCCGACGCTTGGCCGCCGCCACATAGGCGTTGCCCGGGCCGGTGATCTTGTCCACCGCGGCGATCGTCTCGGTGCCGTAGGCCAGCGCCGCGATCGCCTGGGCCCCGCCGATGCGATAGACCGTCTCCACCCCGGCGAGCCGCGCCGCCAGAAGGACGAGCGGATTGGCCTGCCCCCCGGGTGTCGGCGCGCAGATCACCAGCCGTTCCACCCCCGCCACCTTTGCGGGGATCGCATTCATCAGCACCGAGGACGGATAGGAGGCCAGCCCCCCCGGCACGTAGAGCCCGGCCGCCGATACCGGCGTCCAGCGCCAGCCAAGCGTGGCACCCTCGGGATCGCGCCAGCTGAGGTCGGCAGGCATCTGGCGGACGTGATAGGCGCGAATGCGTTCGGCGGCCAGTTCCAGCGCCGCACGTTCCGCGGCGGGGACGCGCGCGCATTCGGCATCGATCTCGGCGGACGAAAAGGCAAGCCTGTCGGGCGTGAGGACGAGCCGGTCGAACCGTTCCGTCAACGCGATCAGCGCGGCGTCGCCCCGGGTGCGGACATCGTCGATGATCCGCGCCACTGCCTCGTCGACGTCGGGCGCATCTTCGCGCTTGGCGCCAAGCAGTCGGGCGAAACCGGTCTCGAAGGCGGGGTCGGTGGTGGAAAGGTTCACGGGCATGGCATTCTCCTGCAGCCCTCCCATAACCCGCGGCTCCCGGGGTCTCAAGCACGCATCGGTTGGTTCCGTCCGCGCATCCGCCCCTTGCGCCTGCCGGTCGGGCGATGCCCGGCGCCGGCCGGGGCGAATTCAGTCGGGATGACGGGGCGCCTGCCCCGAGGGCGCCGCATAGGGCCGTGTCACGTCCTTCAGCGTAAGGTTCACGGCCTCGACCTCGGCGGCGATTTCACCGTCGCCCGCCAGCGTCAGCAGCAGCGTCCCGGTGCCGTCCGCGCCGGCAGTGAAGGTCAGCGTGAGAAGCGACAGCACCAGATCGCCGTCATGTCGGTCGAAACCCTGGCTGCGCACCCGCGTCACGTCGTCTACCACAAGGATGGCGCGCACACGTTCATAGGCGCGCCCGGCACGTTCGGCCGCCTCGCGGTCCTCCCAGCGAAAGCGGTTGATCAGAATGGCCAGCCGCCGCCGCCCCGGCTGATAGGCGATGTCAGCAGCCGAGAAGACCGCGTCCTGCACCAGGGTCGCGATCACCCCCAGGTCGTCGCCATCCGCCGCCGCAAGATTGAGCGGTCGTTCGCCGCCGTCTTCGAAACGTGCATCCGTCATCAGCCCGCCACCCGTTCGATCCTGGCGCCGCATGCGCCGAGCTTCTCCTCAAGCCTCTCATAGCCGCGGTCCAGATGATAGACGCGGCTGACCAGCGTCTCGCCCTCGGCGGCGAGTCCGGCAAGAACCAGCGACACGGAGGCCCGCAGATCGGTCGCCATCACCCGTGCGCCGCGCAGCCGCTCGACGCCGGTGACCTTCGCATGGCCGCCATGAACGTCGATCCGTGCGCCCATGCGGATCAGTTCGGGCGCATGCATGAATCGGTTCTCGAAGATCCGCTCCTCCAGCACCGAAACGCCGTCGGCGGTGCACAGAAGCGCCATCATCTGTGCCTGAAGATCGGTCGGAAAGCCGGGAAAGGGCGCGGTGACGACGTCGACGGCGTCGAGCCGTCCGTTGCGGCGCGCCACCCTGACGCCGCGATCGGTCTCTTCCACCGCGATGCCGGCCGCGTCGAGCTTTTCGCAAAACGCGCCCAGCAGGTCGATCCGCCCGCCGAGGAACTCGACCTCGCCCCCGCACAGGGCTGGCGCCAGCATATAAGTGCCCAGCTCGATCCGGTCTGCGATGACCGGATGGGTGGCGCCGCCCAGCCGGTCGACCCCCTCGATGGTGATCTCGGCGGTGCCGGCGCCCTCGATCCGCGCGCCCATCTTGGACAGGCAATCGGCAAGGTCGGTGATCTCCGGTTCGCGGGCCGCGTTCTTCAGAACCGTGGTGCCGCGTGCAAGCGTCGCCGCCATCAGGGCATTCTCCGTGGCACCTACCGAGACCATCGGGAATTCAACCACCGCACCACGCAGCCCGCCCGGTGCCGCGGCATGAACGTAGCCGTCGCGCAGGTCAAGTTCCGCCCCCAGCGCCGCAAGGGCCTGCAGGTGCAGATCGACCGGCCGCGCCCCGATCGCGCAACCGCCCGGCAGCGAGACCACCGCGCGCCCCATCCGTGCGAGCATCGGCCCCAGCACCAGGAACGAGGCCCGCATCTTGCGGACGATGTCGTAATCGGCCGTGAGGTTGTTCAGGTCATGGCTCGACAGGGCGAGCACCTTTCCGTCCTGCAGGCTGGAGACCTCGGCGCCAAGCGATTGCAGCAGGCGCGTCATGGTCTTGATGTCGGAAAGTCGCGGCGCGTTGGTCAGAGTCAGCGGCTCATCCGACAGCAGCGTCGCGGGCATCAGCGTCAGGCAGGCGTTCTTGGCGCCCGCGATCGCGATCGTGCCGCGCAGCGCGCCGCCGCCACGCACAAGTATCGAATCCATCTGCCGTCCTCAATCGTTCTTGTTTGTCGAAGCCGCCGCACCGCGCGCCCGGATCTGTGCCTTTCGCCGGGCGATATTGGCCTTCAGCGCTGCCTTGAGACGGGCCTTGCGGTCGTCTTCGCCGGGCTTGCGCGGGTCGGTACTGGCCGATTTGTCCTTCATCCGCACTGTCTAACCGAAGCATCGGCGCGGGTCCATATTGTGCTTGCGCCGCCGCGCGATTGCGTCTAATCACCCCCGCGAAGATCGCTGCCGTAGCTCAGGGGTAGAGCACTCCCTTGGTAAGGGAGAGGCCGAGAGTTCAAATCTCTCCGGCAGCACCACCCGAATTCCCTGTTCGGGGACCTTCCGGTCGGCGAGACCGACCGCGCCGCGCACCCCCCCTCGATCACGCAAGGCTCCGCGTCACGCGGGGCGACGACACAGCCGGAATCGGCTGTCGGGCACCTACCACGGCTCCGGGCGGAAGGCCCCGGCCAGATGGTCGATGAAGACGCGCAATCTGGGCAGGATATGGTTGTCAGGCAGGAAGACCGCGTAGATCGCGCTGTCGTCCTCGGCGGTATGATCGGCAAGCAATTGCACCAGCCTGCCCTCGGCGATCGCGGGCCGCGCCAGATGTTCGGCCAGGCGCATCACGCCGACCCCCTGCAGGCACATCTGGTACAGCGCCATGCCGTCGTTGCTGTGAAAGCGGCTGCGCGCGCGGAACACGAAGGGCGTGCCGTCGACGACGAAATGCCACCGGTTGAGATGTTCGCGCGCGCCGTCCCAGGCCAGGCAGGGCATCGACGCCAGATCGGCGGGCTGTCGCGGCGCCGGGTGGCGCCGCAGCAGGTCGGGCGCCGCCACCACGACGCGCTGAAGGCCGCACAATCGCCGGTGCATCAGGCGGGAATCGGGTAACCGGCCCATGCGGATGGCCACGTCGATGCGCTCGTCAATCAGGTTCTCGCTGTCATCGGTCAGCCGCAGGTCGAGCGAGATCGCCGGATGGCGCGCAAGAAACGCGGGAAGCAGCGGTACGACACGATCGAGCCCGAAGGCGACCGGGGCCGAGACTCGCAGGTGGCCGCCCGGGCTGGCATGGCTCTGGGCGAGGCCCGCTTCGGCCTCGTCGATCGCGGCCAGCGCGCGCCGGGCGCCACGGACGAAATCCTCGCCCTCCGTGGTCAGCCGGTGGCCCCGCGTCGTGCGGTGCAGAAGCCTTGCGCCAAGCCGCTCTTCCAGCCGCTGCATGCTCTGGCTGACGAAGGGCTGGCTCACACCCAGTTGCCGGGCGGCGGCGGTGAAGCCCCCGCCATCCACGACCGCCAGAAAGACCCGCATCGCCACCAGGCGGTCGTCCTTCATCCCTTGCCCCCTGACGCGCGGATCCGCAACGGCCCGGCCGCACCCGCAGCGCGATAAGTGTTATTGCGGCCGTTTCGTTGATCCTGCCGCAGCTTGCGCCCAGTGTGAAGCCGGATGGAGCCGCCGTCGGGCGACGGCGGACGAGCGCGCGGCGACCGGCCGGACAGGAGGAACCATGTTGGATCTGGGCAAACGAATCTCGATCTACCAACCCGAACAGGAAGGGCTGATCTTTCCCGAACAGCAGGAATTCGAGAATGTCGACGCCGAGCGGCGCCACCGCAAGGAGCGGCTGGTTGCGGCCTGCCGCGCCTTCGCGCTTCAGGGGTTTGACTACGGCTTCGCCGGCCATCTGACCGTCCGCGATCCGGCCCGGCCCGAGCTTTACTGGACCAACCCGATGTGCGTCCATTTCGCCAAGGTGAAGATGTCCAACCTGATCCTCGTCGATCATGTCGGGCGCGTCATCGAAGGCGACCACGCCGTCAACCGCGCGGGATTCGTCCTGCATGCAAACGTGCACGAGGAACATCCCGACATCATCGCCATGTGCCATGCGCATACCGTCTACGGTACCGCTTGGTGTGCGACCGGCCGGCCGATCGACCCGATCACCCAGGATGCCTGCGCCTTCTTCGAGGACCATGTGGTGATCGGTGACCAGGCTGGCGCCGTGGCGGTGGAAAACCATGCCGGCACGGACGTGGCGAAGGCGTTCAAGGGCGTCAAGGCCGCGCTCCATCAGAATCACGGGCTGCTGACGGCCAGCCGCCACAGCATCGATTCCGCGGCCTTTTGGTTCATCGCGCTGGAGCGGTGCTGCAAGCAGCAGCTCGACATCGCCGCCAGCGGCATCACGCCCATCCGCGTCCCGGATGACAGGGCGCGCTACAGCCGCGAACATGTCGGAAGCGATTACATCGGCTGGCTGCATTTCCAGACGATCTGGAACCAGTTGAAAGCCGATCAGCCGGACATGTTCGACTGATCGTCGCCGCGTCGGTTTCCGTTCCGACTGTGGAGGTGATCGCGGGTGCGGATTGCAGGTGCGGTGCCCGCGATCACCCCCTTGGGCGCGTCCCCGAAGGGTCGCGCCCAATTCCGTCCGGATCCGTCAGGCGACGTCGAAGCGGTCGGCATCCATCACCTTCGTCCAGGCGGCGACGAAATCGGCGATGAACTTCTCTTCCGCGTCGGCGCTGGCGTAGACTTCGACCAGGGCGCGGAGCTGCGCGTTCGAGCCGAACACCAGATCGACCCGGCTTGCCGTCCAGCGCGGCGCACCGCCGTCGCGGGCGCGGCCTTCGAACAGTTCATGGTCGTCCGAAGCCGGGGTCCAGACCGTGCCCATGTCCAGCAGGTTGACGAAGAAATCCCTCGTCAGCACGCCGGGACGATCGGTGA
>JASBUM010000366.1 GCA_030147905.1 Acidimangrovimonas sp. | reverse complement strand
CCGGTGCAGCATCGCCGCAAGGACCGGATCGCGGCGGATCACCAGCCGGTTGGGCTCG
Organism: Acidimangrovimonas sp.; assembly: GCA_030147905.1. The sequence goes on along the minus strand of JASBUM010000366.1, from coordinate 4,439 downwards.
ATCCGGCATGGGGTATGGCGGTTGCCGATATGCCAGGCCAGGCGTGCCAGATCGCCCCGAACGGCAAGCACCGGCTCGGCCGCTGCGACCACCGCGATCAGCCGCCCGTCATCGAGCACCAACGCATCGCCGTCGTCCATGCTGGTCGCTTCGGGCAGATCGATGATCACCGAATCGCCATCGCTGATCTGCAGCCGCCTGCGTCGCACGAACCGCGCCTCGTAATCCAGAACGACCGCGCCCGCGATGGGGCGGCCATGTCCGGCGCGCAGGATCTCCCGGACGCGGGGAAGGGTATTGTCGTTCATCGCTTCGGCCTCCATTCCGGCATTCGCACCGCCCATCCGTACCGCCGCACGCAAGTGCCGCAGGCAAGCGCCGAACACCATCTGTGGTGGGCGTTCGACGCCGCCCGCATGGCCGTCAACCCACGCGCCCCCAACCCACGCGCCCCGACGACACCAATGCCCGCCCGTTCTGCCCAGGCCACCCGTCCCGCCGCGTCACCTCCTGTCGCCGCGAAACGCCCGCCATGGAACCCCGGCGGCGCCTTTGCCGCCGCATTCAGCAGCGAAATGCCGTCGCCTTGATCTCGGTCACCATGGCGCCCGGCTCCACCCGGTCGAAGACAACCGTATTCGCCCCTGCGCGCGCCGCGGCCTGAAGGATCGAGCGACGGGCATAGGCCTGCGCCTCGGCGGCGAGAACACCGTAGAGCGCGGGCTTTTCGCTGAAATTCATCACATAGCTGCAACCGGCGACCTGGTTGGCGCCGACCACGCGGACGCCGACCGGCGCCACCGCTTGCGGATTGGTACAACCCGCAAGCATCAAACCCGCCAGCGACAGCGCCGCGACCGGCCGCAGAAACATCACATCCGTCATCCCGTTCCGCCTCCCGCCCTCCGGCGGCGGGCGACCGAGCGCCGCGCACGCCATGTCCGGCATCATCTCCGGCACCATGTCCGGCGGCGCCATGCCGCCGCCCCGGCAAGCCGGGACACCCGGGTCCGGGCGCGCCGGCCTTCTGGGGCACTGTGGGCGGGAAGGCGGCATTGTGCAAGCCCCGGCCCCGGCGTGGCGACGCCTACGGCAAGGGCTTGCCGCACCAGCGGGAACGCTGCGCGCACGCCCGGGCGCTAGATGTCGAAGAGATCGCGGAAAACGTGCCGGGGGATTTCGCCGCGCTCAAGCCCGCGGCTTGCAAGCTCGGCATCGCTGAGCGATTCGAGGTGGCGCAGACGCTCCATCCGCGTGCGACGTTCGAGATAGGCGTTGAACCCCATCCCCTGGCCGGCGAAATACTGGTCGAGCCGGTCGCGCAGACGCGCCTCTTGCGCCGGGTCGCTCCCGGCGGCCACGGCACCGCTCTGCACTTGCGCGGGGCGCACCCGGGCGCGGCTTTCGTCGATGGTGATGGCTGGCATCGGAAACCTCCTTGGCCGGTGTTTCCTCCCACCATCAACCTGTGCGCTTGCGCGCGCAGGACAAGCGCAGGCTGTGCAAGGCCGACCTGCGCGAGGGACAAAGCCCACGCCGCCGCCGTCCCCACCGCAGCGCCGTCAGCAGCCCTGCCGCCGTCAGTAGAGGAAGTACCGCTGCGCCATCGGCAGCTCGGTCGCCGGCGCGCAGGTAAGCAATTCTCCGTCCGCGCGGACCTCGTAGGTTTCGGGATTGACCTCGATCGCGGGCATCGCATCGTTGAGCTTCATATCCGCCTTGGCCACCGTCCGGGTGCCCTGAACCGCGACCAGATCCTTGGCAAGGCCCAGTTCCCCGCGCAGATCCGAGGCCGCGGCGACGGCGGAGACGAACAGCACCGCGCCGCGTTCCACCGAGCGGCCGAAGGCACCGAACATCGGCCGCCCGTAGACCGGCTGCGGCGTCGGGATCGAGGCATTGGGATCGCCCATCTGCGCCAAAGCGATGGTGCCGCCGACCAGGACCATCTCGGGCTTGACCCCGAAGAAGGCCGGATCCCACAGCACCAGATCGGCGCGCTTGCCCGCCTCGACCGACCCGACATGGGCGGCGATGCCGTGGGCGAGTGCCGGATTGATCGTGTATTTGGCGATGTAGCGGCTGACGCGCAGGTTGTCGTTCTCGCCCTGCTCGCCATCGAGCCGGCCGCGCTGGCGGCGCATCTTGTGGGCGGTCTGCCAGGTGCGGATGATGACCTCGCCCACCCGCCCCATCGCCTGGCTGTCCGAAGAGATGATCGAGAAGGCACCCATGTCGTGCAGGATATCCTCGGCGGCGATGGTCTCGCGCCGGATCCGGCTTTCGGCAAAGGCGACGTCCTCGGGAATGGCGCGATCGAGATGGTGGCAGACCATCAACATGTCGAGATGTTCCTCGATCGTGTTGACGGTATAGGGCATGGTCGGGTTGGTCGAGGACGGGATCACGTTCGGCGCGCCGACGATGCGGATGATATCGGGCGCATGGCCGCCGCCGGCGCCTTCGGTGTGATAGGCATGGATGGTGCGGCCCTTGAAAGCGGCGAGCGTATTCTCGACGAAGCCGGATTCGTTGAGCGTGTCGGTATGGATCATCACCTGCACGTCCAATGCATCCGCAACACCCAGACAGCAATCGATCGCCGCGGGCGTGGTGCCCCAATCCTCGTGCAGCTTCAGCGCGCAGGCCCCCGCCCGCACCTGCTCCTCTAATGCCTCGGGCAGGCTCGCATTGCCCTTGCCGGCAAAGCCGAGATTGACCGGAAACGCATCGGCCGCCTGCAACATCCGCGCCAGATGCCACGGCCCCGGCGTACAGGTGGTGGCCAGCGTGCCATGGGCCGGCCCGGTGCCGCCGCCCAGCATGGTGGTGATGCCCGAATGCAGCGCATCCTCGATCTGCTGGGGTGCGATGAAATGGATATGGGCATCGATCCCGCCCGCGGTCAGGATCCGGCCCTCGCCGGCGATGATCTCGGTGCCCGGCCCGATCACGATATCGACGCCGGGCTGGATGTCGGGATTGCCGGCCTTGCCGATCGCCGCGATCCGCCCGTCGCGCAGCGCCACATCGGCCTTGTAGATCCCGGTCCAGTCGAGGATCAGCGCATTGGTGATGACGGTATCGGCCGCGCCCGCCGCGCGGCTCGTCTGGCTTTGGCCCATGCCGTCGCGGATCACCTTGCCGCCGCCGAACTTCACCTCTTCGCCATAGCTGGTCAGGTCGCGTTCGACCTCGACGATCAGATCGGTGTCGGCAAGGCGGATGCGGTCGCCGGTGGTCGGCCCGTACATATCGGCATAGGCAGCACGGGAGATTTTCGCGGGCATGATGTTTTCCTGACTGGGCCGGATGGCGCGGCGGGGCGGGTGGCCAGGATCTTGCGCCCGGCACAGCGAACAATGTGCAGCCCCGGCGGACGGGCGCCAGACGGAGGGACGCCACGCGGGCAGATATGGGGCGGGCAGATATGGGGCGGGCGCGGCATCAGCGGCGGGGCATCAGTGGCGGGGCGTGCGCGGCGGCTGGGACTTCGATCCGCGGCGCGAGCGGGCGGCGGGCCTCCGGTCACGACCGGCGCCCTTGTCGGAATCGCGCGAAGGCCGATGACCGGCGGTTTCCAGGGCGGAATCCACGGCCGAGCGCGCAGCCGCCGACTTGTCCGCATCTGCCTTGGTCCCGCTCGCCTTGTCGGGGGCCGCCTTGTCATCTCGTCCGTCGCCGGCCTTTGCCTCGTTCGGGCTCGTCTTGTCCGCATCGGCCCTGGCCGCGTTTGCCTTGTCGGGGGCCGCCTTGTCAGGTCGCCCGTCGCCGGCCTTGGCCTCGTTCGGGCTCGTCTTGTCAGCATCGGCCCTGGCCGCGCTCGCCTTGTCGGGGGCCGCCTTGTCCGACTGCCTGCCGTCGGCCTTTGCCTCGTTCGGGCTCGTCTTGTCCGCATCGGCCTTAGCCGCGCTCGCCTTGTCCGGGCTTGCCTTGTCGGGGCTCGCCTTGTCGGGGGTCGTCTCCCTTGCCGACGCCCGCCTTGTCGACGCTCTGTCGGGCGGCGCATCCCCGGCCGAACGCTTGGCCTCCGGCGATGCGTCGCGGCCGCGCGCTGCATCCGCTGATGCGTCCCCGGAGGCCCCATCGCCCGCCCCGGCCGCGGTTCCGGCGCCTGCTGTCCGCTGCTGCTTGCCGCCGTCCCGCGCGCCCGGCGCGCTCCGGCCCGGCGCGCGGGTCAGGGATCCGCCGGGACGGACCGCATCGGCGGCCAGCGTCTGGCCCAGCGCCCAGTACCGCAGCGCAAATTCCATCTGTGCGCCCATCGCCTGCGCGCAAAGCGCGCATTGAGCGCGCCATAGATCAACGGGGGTGGTCAGGGTCATGTCGTCCTCCATCGGGGCCAGAGCCGCCATCGGAGCCTTCGCCCGAGGGATCGAGCGCGCCCATGACGGCTGCGTTGAAACCCACCACGCGCCGCGCGCCGCGATAGGGCACCA
>JASBUM010000365.1 GCA_030147905.1 Acidimangrovimonas sp. | reverse complement strand
GCCGGTCGCCGGGGTGCGGGCGGCGCTGGAATCGCTGACGCTCAACCAGCTCGACATTGGCGCGCTGGGTGCCGATCTGACCGGGAAGGGGTCGGTTTCCTTCGACAATTCCGACCCCGCCCGGCCCAAGCCCGACGGATCGGTCGATCTGCGCCTGACCGGGGCGAACACGCTGATCGACGCCCTGACCAAGATCGGATTGCTGCCCAAGGATCAGGCGACGGGCGCGCGGATGATGCTGGCGATCTTCACCCGGCCCGGGCCCGGCAAGGACGAATTGCTGTCCACCATCCATTTCGCCCCGGACGGCGCGATCACCGCAAACGGGCAGCGCATTCGCTGATCGCCGGTGGCGGCGGCGCCCGCACCCGGCCGCAGGCATCGGGTCGGGCGCCCCGGCGGGGCTTGTCCTTGGGCCACGGGCGGACTAGCTGCCCCATGACGCAATGCAGGAGGCCGTTTTCGATGTCGCAGTCCCTTTCCGACCTTGCCGCCGCACTTCTGGAGGCTGCGCAGCGTGCCGGGGCCGAATCGGCCGATGTGCTGGTGGCCGAAGGCACCTCCATATCGATCGATGTCCGTGACGGACGGCTAGAACAGGCGGAGCGGTCCGAGGGCATTGACCTGGGCTTGCGGGTACTTCTCGGCAAGCGGCAGGCCTGCGTCTCGTCCTCGGACAGCCGGCGCGAGACGCTGGAGACGATGGCCGAACGGGCGATGGCCATGGCCCGCGAGGCGCCGGAGGACCCGCACGTGGGGCTTGCGGACCCGGGCCAGCTTGCACGCGAGCGCGATGCCAGCGGGCTGGAACTCGACGATCCCGCGCCGGAGCCGGAGCCTTCCGCGCTGGAGGAGGCCGCGCGCCGGGCCGAGGCCGCCGCGCGCGCGGTGTCCGGGGTCACCGGGCTTGACAGTGCCGGCTCGGGCTATGGGCGGCAGAACCTGTATCTTGCCGCGACGAACGGCTTCGCCGGTGGCTATGCCCGCAGTTCCAGCGCATTGTCATGCGTGGCCATCGCCGGCAGCGGCACCGGGATGGAGCGTGACTATTTCGCCGACAGCCGCGTCTTCAGCGAAGACCTGATGACCCCCGAGGCGATCGGGCGGGAGGCAGGCGCGCGGGCGGTCGCGCGGCTGGGCGGGCGCAAGCCGCCGACCGGACGCTTCCCGGTGGTCTATGACGAACGTGTCGCGGGCTCGCTGATCGGGCATCTGCTGGCCGCGATCAACGGCAGTGCGATCGCGCGCGGATCGAGCTGGGCGCGCGACCTTCTGGGCAAGCGGGTTCTGCCCGCGGGGATAGACCTGCGCGAGGACCCGCGGCGTCCGCGGATCTGGGGATCGCGCCCCTTCGACGGCGAGGGCCTGCCGGCGCGTCCGCGCGACCTGGTGCGCGACGGCATCTTGCAGGGCTGGACGCTCGATCTCGCCACCGCGCGCAAGCTGGGGATGGAATCGACCGGAAATGCCGCGCGCGGCACCTCGGCCCCGCCGACGCCCGCCGCCGGGAACGTTGTCCTTTCCCAGGGCGCGCAGGACCGCGCGGCGCTGCTGAGCGCGATGGGGCGGGGGCTTCTCGTCACCCAGATGATGGGGGCCTCGATCAACGCAACCACCGGGGATTATTCACGCGGCGCCTCGGGGTTCTGGGTCGAGAACGGGGAAATCACCCATCCGGTCAACGAATGCACCATCGCCGGCAATCTCCATGAGATGCTTGCCGGTCTGGTGCCGGCCGATGATGCCCGGCCCCACCTTGGCATGGTCGTGCCCTCTCTTCTGGTCGAGGGATTGACCATTGCCGGCGCCTGATGCGCTGGCCGATCTCGCGCTGCTCGAGGATGCGGCGCGGGCGGCTGGCGCCATCGCGATGCAGTATTGGAAGGCCGCTCCGCGGGCGTGGGAAAAGCCGGACGGCGCAGGTCCGGTATCGGAGGCCGATCTCGCGGTCGATCGCCACCTGCGCGATCACCTGCGGCGGGCGCGACCGGACTACGGCTGGCTGTCAGAAGAGAGCGCGGACGACCCCGCCCGGCTGGAGGCACGGCGCTGTTTCATCGTCGATCCGATCGACGGCACCCGTGCCTTCCTTGCGGGCAAGCCCGATTTCGCGGTGGCGCTGGCCGTGGTCGAGCGTGGCGAGCCGCTGGCCGGCGTCGTCCTGCTACCGGCGCGGGGCTGGGCCTATGCCGCCACCCGGGGCGGGGTGGCGCGGATGAACGAGCGGCCGATACGCTGCGCCTCCACTGCCGGCGTCGACGGCGCGACCGTGCTGGCCAATGCCGCCAGCCTCGATGTCGGGCGCTGGCCGGGTGGTGCGCCGCAGGTCGCAAGGGTGTTCCGGCCCTCGCTGGCCTGGCGTCTGTGCCTAGTGGCCGAGGGCGCCTTCGACGCGGCGTTGAGCCTTGGCGACACGTGGGAATGGGACATCGCGGCGGGCGCGCTCGTGGCTCAGGCGGCGGGGGTGACGGTGACCGACCGCGCGGGCGTTCCGCTGCGGTTCAACCGGGCACGCCCGCGCATGCCTGGCCTTCTGGCCGCACCCGGCCCGCTTCACCGGGCGCTGCTGGCGCGGCTGACGCCGTCGCCCCGCGGGCCGGACCCGGGCGACACGGCCTAGCTGTCTGTCGCCCGCCCGGGGCCCGAGCCGCGCCCGCGCCTGTGTCCGTCCCTGTATCCGTGGCTGTGTGCGGATCGGTCACAGGTCTGCGCGATGGGCAGGGACCAGCCAGATCATCGCGGCGACAAGGATGAACACCGTCGAATTATAGATCAGCGACAGGCCGAGCGCAGCGACATAGCCGGCGCTGTCGCCGCCCGCCGTCGCGAGGACGCTGAAGAAGATCTGACCGATGATCGCCACCCCAACCGCGCCGCCGACCTGCTGGAACGCCTGGATCGCGCCGGAGGCCGCGCCGGTGTCCTCGGACGGGATATTGGCCAGCACCACCTGATAGAGCGGCGGCATCGACGATCCGAGCCCGAAGCCACCCGCAAAAAGCGCCGGCGCGAAGGCCCAGACTTCGGCCGGCCAGGGGCCACCGGGGGTGATCGCCCCAAGGTTCAGGCGCAGCACGATCATCGCACCGGCAAGCATCAGAACCCCGACCACGATGCGCGTCCGCGGCAGACGGTTACCGATCCGGCTGGCCACCAGCGACGCAGTCATCACCCCCAGTGGAAAGGGGATGGTCGTGGCGCCCGATTCGAAGGGGCTGAGCGCAAAGCCGCTTTGCAAGAAGACGGCGAAGACCATGAAGAAGCCGGGCAAGCCCGTCGAGAGCAGAAGCGACGCCATGGTGCCAAGCAGGAAGCTGCGGTTGGCCAGCAGACGGGCCGAAAGAAGCTGCGCGCGGCCGCGGCGCTGCTGGCGCCACTCCCACCGCAGGAAGCCCGCAGCCAGGGGCAGCGACGCCGCCAGAATCGCCAGCAGCCACCAGGGCCACCCCCACTGGCGCCCCTCGATCAGCGGAAAGATCACCGCCAGAAGCGTGACCGTGGCCAGCAGGATTCCGCCGTAATCGATCCGCATGCGGCGAAATCCCGCCACTTTCGGCACCAGCTTCATCGTCGCGAAAATCGTGATCAGCCCGACCGGCACGTTGACCAGGAAGATCGGCCGCCAGTCGAGGCCCAGAATGTTCTGGTCGATCAGGAAACCGCCCAGCGTGGGCCCGGTCACCGCCGCCATGCTGGCCGAGAGGCCGAAGAAGGCGAAGGCGCCGCCGCGTTCGGCCGGCGGGAACAGCGCCGGCACGATCGCCAGCGTCTGGGGCGTCATCAGGGCCGCCCCGAAGCCCTGAATGAAGCGCGCAGCCACCAGCGTGCCGATCCCCGGCGCCAGCCCGCAAAGCGTCGACCCAAGGGTGAAGACGCCGACCCCGATGACGAAAATGCGCCGCCGCCCGAAGATATCGCCGAGCCGGCCCCCGGGCAGGAGCCCGAGCGCGTAGACCAGCAGATAGCTCGCCACCACCCATTCGACCTGCGCCGGCGTTGCGTCGAAGGCCCGCAACAGCGAGTGCAGAGCGACGTTCACGATGGTGACGTCCATCAGGTTCATGAATGCCGCCGCCAGCAGGACGGACATGGCCAGCCAGCGCCATTCGGGGTAATGCGCGGGCTCGCCGCCGGCTTCGGGGCCGGAACCGGTGGCACCTTGGCGCGCGTCATCGGCCGCGGGGGCGATGGGAAGCGGGGTTTCCATGATGGGCAATCCGTTGATCGGGGGCGCGGACGGTGCCTGCGCCGGATGGCCGACCAGATCTAGACCAGCCGGCTGGCAATGCCAAGGTCCTCCGCTCCGCGGCGGCAAGGTCCGCGCGGCTTGACCCGATCCCGCATTCGGCTAGTTTGCGCGCATTCCTGCATTGCGAAAGAGGATCTCCATGCCCCAGCGTCTTCACCTCGTTTTCGGCGGCGAACTGGTGGACCCCGGCAAGACCGTCTTCAAGGATGTCGATGCGATCCATCTCGTTGGCATGTTCCCCGATTACAAATCCGCCCATGCGGCGTGGAAGGCCGAGGCGCAGCGGACCGTCGATGATGCGCATATGCGTTATTTCATTGCCCATATTCACCGGCTGCGCGATGAGGAGACCCCGCTGAGCGCAACCGAAGAACTGGGCGGCTAGGCTCGCGATGCGTCGGGTCGGGCTCGCCCTCTACCTGCTTGCGACATCGCGGCGCAACGTGGCGACCGCGCTGGAGAAGCTGCAAGCGCGGCCGCAGCGGCCCGAAGGTCAGCTGCTGTGGCTGCATGTCCCCGATTCGGCGCACGGCCCGTCAGCCGCGGTTCTGATCCATCGGCTGAGCGAGGAACGCCCCGAACTGGCCATCCTGCTGACAGGTCCGGGCGCGGCCCATATCGTCGCGCAGGCCGGTGCCGATCCGACCGCGCTGGTGATTGCCCAGCCTGCCCCCAGCGAGACGCTGACCGAGATCGTTCAGTTTCTCGACCATTGGCGCCCGGATCTCGTGTTGCAGATCGGCGGCCCGCTGGCGCCCGGCCTGTTCAACCAGATCCACCGCGAACGTCTGCCGCTTTATCTCGTCGAGGCGGATCTCAAGCTCGCCGGGGCGTTGCGCTGGCTGCCCGGGCTGGCGCCGTCGCTGCTGCAGCCCTGTCGGCTGATCCTGACCCCCAGCCGCGAGGCGACGCGCAGCCTGCGCCGGGTCGCGGGCGGGGGCCTCGCGATCGAGACGAGCGGCCCGCTCGAAAGCGGCAGCGCCGCGCTGGCCTGCACCGAGGCCGAGCGCGAAACCCTGGCCGCGCAGATGAAGACCCGCCCGGCATGGTTCGCGGCGGCCGTCCCTGACGAGGAGATCGGCGCGGTTCTCGCGGCCCACCGTCATGCCCTGCGCTTTGCCCATCGGCTGTTGCTCATCCTCGTGCCCGAGCGCCCGGAAACCGGGGCGGCCCTTGCCGCGCGGATCGGGGCCGAGCACGGATGGGAGGTGGCCGTGCGCTCGGCCGATCAGGAATTCGACGAGGATTGCCAGGTCTATCTCGCCGATACCGAGGGTGAATTCGGCCTCTGGTATCGGCTGGCGCCGATCACCTACATGGGTGGCAGCCTGTCCTCGGGCGGCAGCCGGCGTTCGCCGCTCGAAGCGGCCGCGCTGGGCTCGGCCGTGGTTCACGGCCCGCGCACGGGCAGTCTGGCCGGGGCGTATCAGGCGCTCGCCGCGGCCGGCGCCGCGCGCCGGGTTCATGACGACGGCGAATTGTGTCGCGCGCTGGCCGACCTTCTGGCGCCCGACCGCGCGGCGCAGCTTGCCCATAATGCCTGGCAGGTGATCTCGGCCGGCGCCGAGGTAACCGACCGGGTGGTGTCGATTCTGGTTTCAGCACTGGCCGAATCCGAGGCCGCGTAATGCGTGCCCCCGCCTTCTGGTTCACTCCGCCCGACCATGTGGCCTGGCCGGCGCATGCGCTGGCGCCGCTGGGCCGGCTCTATGCCGCCGGCACTGCCCGGCGGCTGGCCGCCGGGCGGCCGGAGCGCCTGCCGGTTCCGGTGATCTGCATCGGCAATCTCAACGTGGGCGGCAGCGGCAAGACCCCGACCGCGATCGCGCTGGTCAAGCATCTGGGCGCGCGCGGGATCGTGGCCCATGTGGTCAGCCGCGGCTATGGTGGCCGGCTGGCGGGGCCGGTCGCCGTAGCAGCCGGACATCACAGAGCCGAGGATGTCGGGGATGAGCCTCTTCTGCTGTCGGCATTCGCGCCGACCTGGGTCGCACGTGATCGCGCTGCCGGGGCGCGGGCGGCGGTGGCGGCCGGGGCCGAGGCGATCGTACTGGACGACGGGTTCCAGAACCCGGCCCTCGCCAAGGATCTGTCGATCGTCGTGGTGGATGCGCAGCGCGGCTTCGGCACCGGCCGGTGCCTGCCCGCGGGGCCGCTGCGCGAACCGGTAGCCGAGGGTCTTGCGCGGGCCGACGCCTTGCTGCTGATCGGCGCGCCCCCAGCGCGCGGTGTCTTCCTGGAAACTTGGCGCGCGGC
>JASBUM010000347.1 GCA_030147905.1 Acidimangrovimonas sp. | reverse complement strand
CTGGGTGAGCGGCAGCCGGTGCAATGCAATGCCCGCCTGTCCGACGGGCGCCTGATCGGCTGCCGGGTGGTGCCGCTGGCCGGAGGCGTCACGCTTGTCGGTTTCACCCGGCTCGTCGGCGGCACCAAGGCCGAAAGCCGCAGCGCGGACACTTCCCCCGAGGGCGAACAGACAAAGCGGCTGGCGTGAAGAACCTCTCCATCCGGCACGGTCGTGTCCGTGCGGAGCCAACCGGCTTGCGGGCGCCGCCGCGCGCGGTAAAACTGCCACCATGTCCGCGTTGCGCCACGCCCTTCATCTGCCCGATCCAGACGCCACGGCCGCCCTTGGCGCCTGGCTGGCGCCGAGGCTAGTCCCGGGCGATGTCCTGCTGCTCGAGGGGCCGATCGGTTCGGGCAAGACACATCTCGCGCGCGCGTTGATCCAGACCCGACTTGCGGCCCATGATGCGGTCGAGGATGTTCCGTCTCCGACCTTCACCCTGGTCCAGACCTATGCGGCCGGAGATCGGGAGATCTGGCACGCGGACCTCTACCGCCTGACCGACGGAGCGGAAATCGTGGAGCTTGGCCTCGAGACCGCCTTCGAGAGCGCGATCTGCCTCGTCGAATGGCCCGAGCGGCTTGGTGCGGCATGCCCGGCAAACGCGCTGACCCTGCGTTTCGACACCCCCGCGGGCGGCCAAGGTCGAGTCGTCACGTTCACGGGACCGGAACGCTGGCGCGGACTGGTCGAATCGCTTGCCGGGCAGGATTTCGCGCATGGCTGACGACACCGATGCCCGCGGCACCCTGATCGGCGCCTTCCTGGCCGAGGCCGGCTGGTCCGGCGCCGCGCGCGCGCCCCTGGCGGGCGACGCATCGGCGCGGCGCTATCTGCGTCTCACGGCGCCCGGCGGACACAGCGCCGTGCTGATGGACGCGCCACCGGGCCCGGAGGGACAGACCGAGGCCTTCGCAACGGTGGCCGCGCATCTTCGGATGCTCGGCCTGTCGGCCCCCGCGATCCTCGCGGCGCGGCCCGCGGACGGGCTTTTGCTGCTCGAGGATCTGGGCGATGCGCTCTACCCCCGCGTCCTTGCCGCAGAACCGGGATCGGAGCCGCGTCTCTATGCGGCGGCAACCGATCTTCTCGTTCGGCTGCAGGCGCATCCCCCCCTGGCGGGCCTTCCGGCCTATGACATCCCGGCCATGGCGGCGGCGATCGAGCCCGCAAGCAGCTGGTATGCCCACGCGGTGAACGGCGCCGCCGCCGATCACCCGGCGCTGTCCGATGCGCTCGGATCCATCCTTGCCCGCTATGCCGCTGCACCGCCCGTCATGGTGCTGCGCGATTTTCACGCCGCCAACCTGATCTGGCTGCCCGGCCGGAAGGGCATCGCCCGCGTCGGCCTTCTGGATTTCCAGGATGCTATGCTTTCGCATCCCGCGCTCGATCTCGTGTCGATCTGCCAGGACGCCCGCCGCGATATCCCGCCCGATATCGAAACCGCCATGATCCGCCGATTTGCCGCGGCCGCCGGCCATGAGGAGGGGCCTTTTCGCCGCGCCTACGCGCTGATCGGTGCGCAGCGGCACCTGCGTCTTCTCGGGATCGTGACCCGGCTCGCGCTGCGCGACGGCAAGCCCGGATATCTTGTCCACCTGCCGCGCATCTGGCGCGACCTGCAGCGCGACCTCGCCCGGCCGGAAACCGCGCGGCTCGCAGGTCTGGTCGCGCGGCACCTGCCGCCACCCACCCCCGCCACCATCGAAAGGATCGCCCGGCAATGTCCGTCGCCGATGCCACCCGGCACAAACCACTGATGATCTTCGCGGCGGGACGCGGGACGCGGATGGGTCCGTTGGGCCAAGACCGGCCCAAGCCACTGATCCCGGTGGCCGGCCGCTGCCTGATCGACCATGCGCTGGCACAGGCGCGCGGCTTCGGCACGGCCCCGATCGTCGTCAACCTGCACCATCGGGCCGAGGCCATCCGCGCCCATCTTGCCGATCAGCCCGATCTGATCCTTTCGGCCGAGGAGACCCTGCTTGAAACCGGCGGCGGATTGCGCGCAGCACTTCAGCATCTGGGACCCGGGCCGGTCATGACCCTCAGCACCGATCTGTTGTGGCACGCGGGCAATCCGCTGGCGCAGCTGGAGGCGGCATGGGATCCGCGGCGCATGGATGCGCTCTTGCTGCTGGTGCCGATGGATCGCGCCCCCGGTCATGAAGCCGAGCCCGGCGATTTCGCGCGCGCGCCCGACGGGCGGCTGGTGCGCGGGCGCGGCCATCTCTACGCCGGCGCCCAGATCGTGACGACGCCCCTGCTGCACGAAATCGACATGCCGGTCTTCTCGCTCAACCGGTTATGGGATCTGATGATCGCGCGCGGCAGGCTCTACGGGCTGGAATATCGCGGCTTCTGGGCCGATGCGGGCACCGCCGCCCTTCTGCCACTGGCGGAATCGGCCTATCGTGCCGCCGCCGATGTCTGAGCGGCGCGAGCCACCCCGCGTGCATGCCCTGCCACCGGGCGCGGATTTTCCCGCAGCCCTGGTCGAGGGGCTTCTGGCGCGCATGCGCGATCAGCCGCCCGAGGCGCTGGCGCGCGTCTCGCTTCTGGTCAATTCCGGCCGCATGCAGCGCCGCATCCGCGACCTCTTCGCCGCATCCGGCGCACGGCTGCTGCCGCGTATCCGGCTGGTCACCGATCTGGCACAGGGCGCGGCCCCCGAAGGTCTGCCGCCGGCGGTTCCGCCCCTTCGCCGCAGGCTGGAACTGACCCAGCTGGTCGCCCGCTTGCTGGACCGCGAACCCGATCTCGCGCCCCGCGCCGCGATCTATGACCTTGCCGACAGCCTCGCCACCCTGATGGAGGAGATGCAGGGCGAGGGCGTCGACCCTGCCGCGCTGGCCGCGCTCGATCTGTCCGACCATTCGCGCCATTGGGAACGGAGCCTGCGCTTTCTCTCGATCACAGCCGGATTCTTCGACCCCGCGGATGCGCCCGACGCCGCCCTGCGTCAGCGCCTGACCGTCCAGGCACTCGCCGAGACATGGCGCCACGCGCCGCCGCGCGATCCGATCATCGTCGCGGGATCCACCGGTTCACGCGGCACGACCGCACTTCTGATGCGGGCGGTCGCCGCGCTGCCCGCCGGCGCGCTGGTCCTGCCGGGTTTCGACTTCGACCTGCCCGAGCCGGTCTGGAGCCGACTGGCCGACATGCCCGAGGCCGAGGATCACCCACAGTACCGTTACGCCCGGCTGCTTCGCGCGCTGTCGCTGCATCCGGACGCCGTGCGCCCCTGGCACCCGGCGCCGCCGCCCAGCCCCGCGCGCAACCGCTTGGTGTCGCTGTCGCTGCGGCCGGCACCGGTGACGGACCAGTGGCTGATCGAGGGCGAGACCCTGGGCGATCTGCGGGCGGCGACGGCCGGGCTGTCGCTGATCGAGGCCGGCGCCCCGCGCGAAGAGGCCCTGGCCATCGCGCTGCGGCTGCGCGCGGCCGTCGAGGAAGGCCGGCGCGCAGCGCTCATCACCCCCGACCGGGTGCTTGGCCGCCAGGTGACGGCGGCGCTCGACCGCTGGGGCATCCTGCCCGACGACAGCGCCGGGCGACCGCTCGCACTCAGCGCACCGGGCCGCTTCCTGCGTCAGGTCGCGGCCCTGTCGGGACAGCGCGTCACGGCAGAATCCCTGATTGCGCTGCTGGGTCATCCGTTATGTCATTCGGGGCGCGCCGACCGCGGCCGCCACCTGCTGTGGACTCGCGCGCTGGAACAATCGCTGCGCGAGGAGGGGCCCGCCTTTCCCACCGGCGGGTCGCTGCAAGCCTGGGCCGCGGGGCAGGGGGACGATCCCGATCTGCGGGCATGGGCGGAATGGATCGCGGAGGCGATCGCCGGGCTCGGCGAGGCGCGCCGCCAGCCCCTGACGGACCACGTCGCGGACCATCTGCGCCGGGCGGCGCTGCTCGCGCGCGGCCCCGCCGCGTCGCGCGACGATCACCACCTGCCGGCTGAGCGGTGCGGAGATGCACCACGCCTGGACGACGCCACCGGCGGGCGCGACGGGTCGACGCCGCCCGAGGGCCGCGCCCGCGGCACCGAGGGCGACGGCGACGCCCCGGCCCCGGCCGGCGCGCTGTGGGAACGCGAGGCGGGCCGGGCGGCCCGCACCCTTTGCGACCGGCTGGTGGCCGAGGCTGTCCATGGCGGCCCGCTCGGACCCCATGAATACGCCGATCTCTTCACCGCCATCCTGTCGCGCGAACAGGTGCGCGATACGGCCCAACCCCATGCCGGCGTGATGATCTGGGGCACGCTGGAGGCGCGGGTACAGGGCGCGGATCTGGTGATTCTCGGCGGACTCAACGACGGGACCTGGCCGCGCCTGCCTCCGCCCGACCCGTGGCTGA
>JASBUM010000337.1 GCA_030147905.1 Acidimangrovimonas sp. | reverse complement strand
GCGGTTCATCGCGGAGGCTGCGGAACGCGACCCGGTCATCGCCGGCTTCGAGAACATCGACGGCGTGGTCGCGATCACCCATCAGACCGGCTGCGGGATGTCCGCCACCAACGAGGGCTACCAGACCCTGTTCCGCACCCTCGCCGGCTATGCCAAGAACCCCAATTTCGGCGGCATCCTTCTGGTCGGGCTGGGCTGCGAGGTCATGCAGATCCCCGACCTGATCGGCCGCGACCGGCTGCGCGCGGACACCAACTTCCGCCAGATGACGATCCAGCAGACGGGCGGGACCCGCGCCACGATCGAAAGCGGGCTTGCCCAGCTGCGCGAGATGGGGGCTGTCGCCAACCGCGCCACCCGCAGCCCGCAGCCGGCGCGCCACCTTTGCGTGGCGCTGCAATGCGGCGGCTCGGACGGCTATTCGGGCATCACCGCCAATCCCGCGCTGGGCGCCGCCTCGGACCTGCTGGTGCGTCAGGGCGCCACAACGATCCTGTCGGAAACCCCCGAGATCTACGGCGCCGAACATCTCCTGACCCGGCGCGCGGTCAGCCGCGACGTCGGCGAGAAGCTGGTCGAACGCATCCGCTGGTGGGAGGATTACACCGCCCGCAACGACGGCGAGATGGACAACAACCCCTCGCCCGGCAACAAGCGCGGCGGGCTGACGACGATCCTCGAGAAATCGCTGGGCGCCGTCGCCAAGGGCGGCACCGCGCCACTTGCCGGGGTCTACAAATACGCCGAACCCATCACTACCCCCGGTTTTGTCTTCATGGACAGCCCCGGCTACGACCCGGCCTCGGTCACCGGCCAGATCGCGAGCGGCGCGACCGTGGTCGTCTTCACCACCGGGCGCGGCTCGGTCTCGGGCTTCAAGCCCAGCCCCTGCATCAAGCTGGCCACCAACAGCGAGATGTATGCCCATATGCGCGAGGACATGGATATCGACTGCGGCGACATCGTCACCGAGGGGGTCAGCGTGGCCGACAAGGGCACGGCGATTTTCGAAGAGATCCTGCGGGTGGCGTCGGGCGGGCGCACGAAGAGCGAATCCCTCGGCTTCGGGGGGGCCGAATTCGTGCCCTGGCAGATTGGAGCGGTGATGTGACGGCACCCGAAGGATGGATGATATAGCAATGATACTGAAGGGAAAGACGGCCTTCACGACGGCCGCAGGCGCGGGTATCGGCCAGGCGACGGCACGCGCCCTTGCCGAAGCGGGCGCGCGTGTCATCGCCACCGATATCGACGCGGCCGCTCTCGCGCCGCTGGCCGATGCGGGGATCGAGACGCATGCGCTCGACGTCACCGACGCGGCAGCGGTGGCGGCGATGGCCGAACGCATCGCCGCCGTGGACATCCTGTTCAACTGTGCGGGGTTCGTTCACCACGGCACCATCCTGGATTGCGGGCCGGATGAATTCGACTTCAGCGTGAACCTGAATGTCCGCGGCCAATACCTTGTCATGAAGTCCTTTCTTCCGGCTATGATCGAGGCCGGCGGGGGTGCGATCATCAACATGGCTTCGGTCGCCTCGTCTATCATCGCCGCGCCGAACCGCTTCGTCTACGGCGCGACCAAGGCCGCGGTGATCGGCATGACCAAGTCGGTCGCGGCCGATTTCGTCACCCACGGCATCCGCTGCAACGCGATCTGTCCGGCCACCGTCGAAAGCCCTTCACTGCGCGAAAGGATGCGGGCACAGGGCGATTACGAGGCTGCGCGCGCCGCCTTCACCGCGCGCCAGCCGATGGGACGGATCGGCCGGCCCGAGGAAATCGCGGCCCTCGCCGTCTATCTGTCCAGCGATGCCGCGGCCTTCATGACCGGACAGGCCATCACCATCGACGGCGGCTGGAGCAACGTCTGACATCCGTGCAGGCGGCCTTGTGGACGCTGCGCCCGTGCCGCCCCTTGCCGCGACCGATCCCCGCGCTATACCGGGCTTCATCCCCTTGGAGGTGGCCGCGATGAACCGCCTTGCCCTCGTCCTTCTGCCGCTTGCACTTGGCGCCTGCGGAACGCCGATCCCGCCGTGGAGCGCGGATTACGCCCGTCAGGCGACCACCCGCGATTATGCCGCGCCACGCGCCCGCGTGCTGGCCGCCGCCGAGGAGGTCCTGCGGCTGAGCGCCGCCCCCCGCGATGTCACCATAAGCCCGCGAGCCGGCGGCTTCGTCGGAGATCGCTATTTCGTCGCGATGCGCGGGCTGGAAAGCGTGACCGGCGATTATCGCTTTGCGGTTTCGGTGACGCCCACGGCCACCGGCAGCCGGATTCGCGTTACCATCACCGATCTCAACGGCTTCGATGGCCCGGCAACCCCGTTCTCCCTGACGCAAAGCGGAGAAAATGTTCAGTTTGCAGCACCCTACACGCTTTTCTTCGCGCGTATGGATTATCTCTTGGGCCGGCGCGCCAGCTGGCCCGATTGCAATGCCGCTCCAACGATGCTGGGGCTGCATGAGCCGCTTGATCCGCTATGCCTCGAGGCGGCCGACCGGCGGCCCCCGGCGCAAGTTGGAAAATGACATTAGATATCACTTACAGACCACTGATATCACAACGCTAATCCTGATGTCTGCGAATTGCGCCGCGGCACAGTCCGGCGCGTCTCCAAGGACCCAGCAAGCCCCTTGCACTCGCCGCGCCGATTGCGTATCTAGGCCCACGCGGCGGGTATGATGTAATGGTAGCCTGTCAGCTTCCCAAGCTGAACGCGCGGGTTCGATTCCCGCTACCCGCTCCAGTTCCCGGAAAGCTCC
>JASBUM010000335.1 GCA_030147905.1 Acidimangrovimonas sp. | reverse complement strand
AAGACCATGTGGCGCCCGCCGATGGTGATCGCACGTTCGGGATTGCGCGGGGTGATGGTGAATTCCGCCGGCGCATGGCCGAGCATCTCCATCACGAAATCCGCGTCCATGCGGATATTGGTGCCCTCGACCCGGCAGCCGGCGCGTTGCATGATCGCCACCGCCTCGGGGTTTAGAAATTCGATCCCGATATCGCGCAGGATGGCCATCGCGCCCTGATGCACGGCCTCGACGCCATCGGCATCCAAGGGCTCGGTCGGCCGGTCGGGGTTGACCGGGACGCGCCATGGCATCTGGGCGATCGCATGGCCCGAGGACCGTCCCTTGTTGCCGGCCCGTCCGCCGGCGCGTTTCCTGCGCGCGTGCTCCTGGCTCATGTCCGCCCCCTTTCGCGCATGACATGACAGAGCCCGCGAAGAGGCAGATTGCAGTTAGCGACCGATCCGGTCGTTTTTCGGCGATCAGGTCGCGCTTTCGGGTGCAGCCTGCCGGTCCAGCCACAGCGGAAGATGTCCGATATGGGGCAGGACGGCATCGGCGAGAGGCGCAAGTTCGATCTCAGACATCGGACCTGTCAGCACCGCGATGCGTCGCATGCCCGCGGCCTTTCCGGCGCGAAGGTCATGTGGGCTGTCGCCGACCATCGCGACCTCGGCCGGGCTCAGCGCGAAGCGCCGCGCGAAAGCCACAAGCATGCCCGCCGCCGGCTTCGCACCATGCCCCGAATCGTAGCCCGCGATGAAATCGAAATAGGTTTCCACCCCTGCGGCCTGCAGATGCGCCCGGGCCGCGGATTCGGTATCGTTGGTCGCCACGCCAAGGCGCAGCCCGCGGCCGCGCAATCCCTCCATCAACGGGCCAAGCGCACATGCCGGAACCGGCGCCACCGCTGCAGCCATGGCGTTCATCCGTTCGCTCAGCCGCGCGGCATCGCTGTCCGGCAGGGCAACGGCCAGCGCCTGTGCGATCTCGTCGGTCGTATGGCCGATGACCATGCTGTCGGGACTGAACCGGCCCGCCGCCCGGTCAAAGCCCAGCACTCTCTCCAGCCGCCCCGCCGTCGCGCCGTCGTCCCCGGCAAGCTGCGCGATCAGCGCATGGGCAAAGCTGGCCCAGGTCGCCTGAAAGTCGAACAGCGTTCCGTCCTTGTCGAACAGGATGGCACGGATCATGGCATTTCCCTTTCCTTCGGCCGCGGCAAGATCGCCCCCTCTCGCGCCCGAGACAACCGTAATTCGCGCCCCCGACGCCGCCCTTCCCGCCACCGGCCAGATTGACTTGGCCCCGCGCCTCGCCCAGAAGATCATCATGCCCGATACATACCATCTTCACGCCTCGCTCATGTATCAGCTGACCCTCACCTCGCGCCTGCAGGAGAGGCGGCTGGAGGAGGGCTTGCGCCGCCTTGGCCTGACCCGCGCGACCTGGTGCGTCCTGCTCGCGGTTCATGTCGAGGGCCTGACCAAGCCCTCGGAAATCGCGCAATATATCGGCATCGACCGCACCGCGACCTCGCGCGCGCTGCGCCAGATGGAATCGCGCGGCTGGCTGCTGCGGCGCAGCGGCACGGACGACCGGCGCACGACGACCGTCGCGCTGACCGACTGCGGCGCGGCGCTGCTGGAACGCGCGGTGCCGGTGGCACGCGAGAACCTCGGTCATTTCATGGCCAAGCTCGGCCCCGACGAAGCGACGCGGCTTCAGGCACTGCTGGCCACGCTGCGCGAGGGCGAGCCGCGCAACATCACCCATTTCTAGCCTTGCCGGATGGACGGGTGTGTGGGCGGCGACCGGTAAGGCGCAAACCGCCCCCCGCCGCGGCCAGCCCCTTCCGCTGCTCGCTTGCGGCATGAGGTGGCAGCGGGCCCGGTGCTTGCACGTATTGCCGGCCCCGACCGAGGGGTCCCAATCGACGGCCCCCGCCGACGGGGGCGCGAGCGGCCCGGATCAGGTCCAATGCGTATCCCCGCGGCCCGCGAGCCGCGCGCGTGCCGTGGCCGGCGCCTCCCGCGGCAGTTCCGCGGCGCGGCAGAAGGCCAGGACGCGTTCGTCGCCCTGCATCACGAATTCCAACACCGCCAGCAGCATCTCGGGCGAGCGGGCCGCAGCGCGCAGATCGGCTGCGTCGGCTCCCGTCTGGCCCATGAAAAGCCCCACCAGTTCGGCATCCGCCACCAGCCACGC
>JASBUM010000334.1 GCA_030147905.1 Acidimangrovimonas sp. | reverse complement strand
CAGCCCGTACCGATCGAGGTGATGCCCCGGTCGCGCGGCTTGTTGATCAGGCAATCGGCGACGCGGAAGATGGTGCCGGAAGGCGCCAGCATGATCGCGCTCGCCAGTCCCTTGCAGCGGAACTCGACGTCGATGATCTCGAAATTCGACAGCGTCGCCATGCCGCTGAAGTCGAGCGCGTAGCGAAACCGCGTAAATGTATAGCTCTGGCTGCCCGCCGCCCCCCACAAGGGCTGGCTCAGCGTCAGTGTGCCTGCGCCCGGATTGACCGCCGTCACATAGACCTCGCGGCCCACGCCGGTGCCGGTGACCAGGCTGCCCACCGCGATCTGGGCGATATTGGCCACCGCGCTCAGCTTGAAGGGCGAAGCGGGGGCATAGCTTGCCTGCGAGGTGACACTGGCGCTGTCCCATGCAGTCGTGTTGTTGAGGCTGATCTGCCCGTTGGTCAGCACCCGCCGGGTCGCAAAGCCCGTGGTCAGCCCGGTGACGGCGGCGACGTCGATCGGCGCGTCAAGCTGGATCTGCCGCCCGCCCATGTCCAGGACCGTATGGTCGGTGAAGTAGAACAGAGCCTGCAACATCTTGCGAAAGCCGTGCTCCTCGTTGCCGAAGGCCGCGACATAGCTTTCCAGATCGTAGTTGCGCGTCAGCGCCAGGCGGATGCCGTCGGGCATCGACAGCGTGCCCTCGAAGCGCACCGTCGATTCGAATGTGACATGGCTGCCAAGGTAATAGCTCCCGGCCGAGACCAGGACCGAGCGGCCCGCGGCCGCGGCATCGGCTGCTTCGAAGGCCGCGCTGTCATCGGTGACGCCGTCGCCCCGGGCGCCGTAGTCGCGGACATCGACCCAGTCCATCAGCTTGCGGGCGAAGACATCGGTGACATCCTCGATCTCGATATCGTCGATCCGCACCACGCCGCCATTGGGTCCGGTCAGATCCAGACCGAAATGGCCATAGGTCGGCTGCGGCCCCCAGACCATGTCGACGCCCTGCCGGTTTCCGACGCCGACGATCGCACTGACCGTCACGATCTCGCCATAGGCGGTGGGCACCACCTGCGGGCCATAGGCCGGCGCGGAGGCGACATTGCCGGCCGCATCCCCCGCCCAGGCGCCGACACGGATCGTCGGCAGGTTGCCCGAGACCACCTTCACCCGCGCGGAGACGCGCAGATAGAGTCCGGGTCGCATCGGCGTCTGGCCCATATAGCGCAGCTTCTGCAGCGACTCGGTCTTTTGCAACTCGAGGCAGCCGCCGAAATCCTGATCGGCCGGCACCAGCGCCGCATCGGCCTGACCGGCATAGGTGGTGGAACCCGGCGTGCCGTCGCCGCGCGACCATTGGCCGAGCCCGGCCGCAAAGGGCGGCGGCATCAGAACCAGGCCGTCGGTTATCGAAATGTCCATGGGTGCTTTCCTTGTCCCGTTTGCCCTCGCCATCGGGTCAGCCAAGGAAACCGGACGGACGGACGAGCCCCGGCGCGCCGAACCGTCAGATCAATCTCACGATCGCGGGCGCCGGGCTGACCGCCCTGACCGCTTCGTTCCTAGCAAGGCGGCGTTAACGACTCCTTACACCACCTTAACGGTGGCCCCGGCGGGCCGGGCGGGCGGGACGGCCCGCAGGGCTGCAAGAACCGCCGGGCCGGTGATATCTAGATGTCGTGGACAGGGTGGCGCGCTGGGGGCGTGCGGATGGGGGCGGGCCGCTCAGGCGGCGCTGCCGGCCCCCTCTTCGCCCCCGGCCAGATCGCCGGCCAGCGCGCGTGCGATCAGGTCAATGGTCTCTTCGCGGCCGTACAGCGCGATGAACCCGCCGAAACGCGGGCCCTGGCTGGCGCCCAGAAGCACCTCGTAAAGCGCCTGGAACCAGGCCCGCAGCGGCTCGAACCCGTGGTCCTTGCCGACGGCATAGACCATGCTTTGCAACCCTTCGGCATCGTTTTCGGCGCCGTCCCAGCCACGCAACCTTGCAGCGAGATCCTCGAGCGCCGCGCGTTCCTTGGCGTCCGGCAGACGGTAAACCCGCGTCGGCGCAACGAAATCGCGGAAATAGCGCACCGCGAATGCGGCCGCCTGATCGAGATCGGGGTTGGCCTCGGGGCTGGCTTCGGGGGCGTAGCGACGGATGAAGCCCCACAGCCTG
>JASBUM010000329.1 GCA_030147905.1 Acidimangrovimonas sp. | reverse complement strand
GGCCGGGTGATGAAGAACGTGACCGGCTATGACCTCGTCAAGCTGATGGCCGGAAGCTGGGGGACGCTGGGCATCATCAGCGAGTTGTCCTTCAAGCTGTTGCCGGTGCCGGAGACATCCCTGTCGGTGCTGATCCCCGGGCTGCGGGATGCGGGTGCCGCGGCGGCCGCGATGGCACGCGCGCTGCGCTCGCCCTACGACGTCAGCGGCGCGGCCTGGTCGCCCACGACGGGGGTTGCGCTGCGGGTCGAGGGTTTTGCCGGATCGGTGCGCTATCGCGGTGAACGGCTGGCTGCGCTGCTGGCGGATGCGGGCACGGTCGAGATCGACAGCGCGGCGGAATCGAATGCGCGCCGCTGGCATGATCTGCGCGATGTCTCGGCTTTCGCCGGGCGGGCCGGCGATGTATGGCGGCTGTCGGTGAAGCCGGGCGACGCGCCGGCCCTGGTCGCGCGCTGCGAGGCCGAGGCGGTGGTGCTGGACTGGGGCGGCGGGCTGATCTGGGCGCTGATGCCGGAGGGCACGGATCTGCGCGCGCGGCTGGGCGCCTTCGACGGCCATGCCACGCTGATCCGCGGCTCGGCCGCGACCCGTGCCGCAATCGCGCCCTTCCAGCCCGAGCCCGGGCCGGTGGCGGCGTTGTCACAGGGGCTGCGCGCACGCTTCGATCCCCGCGCGATCCTCAATCCCGGGCTGATGCAGTAAGGCGCCACGATGCAGACCACCTTCACCCCCGAGCAGCTCGAGGATCCGGCCATTGCCCGATCCAACGCCATCTTGCGCGCCTGCGTGCACTGCGGCTTCTGCACCGCCACCTGTCCGACCTACCAGGTTCTGGGCGACGAGCTGGACAGCCCGCGCGGCCGCATCTACCTGATCAAGGACATGCTGGAAAACGGCCGGATTCCCGATGAACGGACCGTGACCCACATCGACCGTTGCCTGTCGTGCCTGTCATGCATGACGACCTGCCCCTCGGGTGTGCATTACATGCATCTGGTCGACCATGCCCGCGCCTATATCGAAGAGAATTACCGCCGCCCCTGGCACGACCGGGCGCTGCGCTGGCTTCTGGCGCGGATATTGCCCTATCCCGGCCGGTTCCGGCTGGCCTTGCGGGGGGCGCGGGTCGTGCGACCCCTCGCGCGGTTCCTGCCCGATCGGCGGTTGCGGGCGATGCTGGCCCTGGCGCCCGCGCGGTTGCCGCCCGCAAGCCCCAACGACAGGCCGCAGGTCTTTGCCGCGACCGGGCCGCGGCGGGCCCGCGTCGCGCTGCTGGTCGGCTGTGCGCAGCGCGCGCTCAACACCGATATCAACGATGCGACGATACGGTTGCTTCGGCGGCTGGGCTGCGAGGTGGTCGTGGCGCGCGGGGCGGGCTGCTGCGGGGCGCTTGGCCATCACATGGGACGCAGCGAGGACAGCCACGCAATGGCGGCGCGCAACATCCGGGCCTGGATGGCCGAGCGACGCGGTGCCGGGCTCGATGCTGTCGTCATCAATGCATCGGGCTGTGGCACGACGGTGAAGGATTACGGCTCGATGTTCGAGGGCCGGCCACTGGCCGGGGACGCCGCCGAGATCGCGGGGCTGGCCGTGGACGTGACCGAACTGGTCGCGCGTCTGGGGCTGGGGACGGCGGCGGCCGCGCCTGAGCCGCTGCGCGTCGCCTATCATGCCGCCTGCTCGCTCCAGCACGGCCAGAAGGTCCGGGCCGAGCCCAAGGCGCTGCTTGCCGCTGCCGGCTTCGCCGTTTCCGAACCTGCCGACAGCCATCTGTGCTGTGGCTCGGCGGGGACCTACAATCTCCTCCAGCCGGAGATCGCGCAGCAGTTGCGCAGCCGCAAGCGCGACACGATCGCCGCGCTCCGGCCCGATGTCATCGCCAGCGGCAATATCGGCTGCATGACGCAGCTTGCCGACGCGGAGGGACCGCCGGTCGTGCATACGGTCGAGCTTCTGGATTGGGCCACCGGTGGAC
>JASBUM010000300.1 GCA_030147905.1 Acidimangrovimonas sp. | reverse complement strand
CAGTCCCTGCTTGCGCAGCCCGGTGAGCGCGGCGCGGACGGTATGGGCCTGCCAGCCGGTGGCGGCCATGAGGGAGGAGAGGCTGGCGCCGCCGGGCGCGCCGACCAGGTCGCGCAGGTGCGCCGCCTTGGTTTTGCGCGGGGCCATCGGCGCGGCATCGGAATCTTCGGCGGCGTTGCCGGCCGAGGGGGCGGTCTTGGCGGTGGCCCTGGGGGTCTTTCTGGTCATGGATCGTCTCCCGTCTGCGGGGGCGACGACATGCCGGCCCCGGTACCGGGCCAGGCCCGGGACTCTGCCGGGCCTGGTCTGACGAACGCTCTTCCGGGGCAGGAAGTCCAGTGGACGCAGGAGAAATCAGTCTTCGTTCGCGTCGGCCAGCGTGGCCCAGAGCAGGGTCAGGCTGTACCCGCCCTTGCCAATGCGGACCTGCTCGAAGAGTTCGGGGATGTCGGCGCCGGTCCAGGCGCCGGGCGGGGTCTCGGCCATTCGTGTCATGCCCGGGGCGCCGCGGGCTAGCGCCTCTTGGGTTCGCGTCAATGCCGACACGCGGTCGCCCCTTTCGGGTGCGATCCAGGGGAAGCGGTCGTTGCGGACGAGGTGCTGGATGATCCCGCCCTTGGTCCAGACAGCGGCGAGGGGTTCGTCATGACGCTCGACGAGACAGCGCATGCAAGCCTCGAGGCTGAGATCCAGCCGGTCGCGCAGGGAAAGGACGGCCTCGAGATCAGGCTGTTCGGCCAGGGTCGGGGCGACCAGATAGCTGGGCGCAAGCAGGCCGATCGCGAACTCATTGGCCTCGACCTCCTGCTTGTCATATCGCCGTGCGGTTCGCACCGCGCGCATGTCCAGCCGGCTACAGGTCCTGAGGCCGGCGAGCCCCAGAACATGGCGTTCCATCAGGAAGTGGCCAAGCTCATGGCCGATACCGAACCGCGCGGCCCGGCGGCCGCGTCGGCTGTTCACCAGGATCTTGCCGATACTTCGCCGAGGGTCCGTGAGCAGGACGCCCTCGCAGCCGTCGAGCTCTGCCTGCCGGACCTTTGCGATTCCGAGGCCCTTCGCGATCTCCTCGACCGGCACCGCGCCGTCGAGGCGTCCGATCTGGCCATGCAGCGCGCGCACGATCCGCCTCGGCTCGTGCAGGTCGGCGAGATCGATCCGGTCGAGGAGCAGCGGGCCTACTCCTCAGCCGCGGCGCTCGCCCGCATCGACTTCACCATCTCCTCGATGAGGGCGCGATCGCGGTCCGAGAGATCCTTCAGGCCGCGGTGGATGCGCTCGATCTGCTGGTGTTCGGGCGGCGGCGTCTCGGTCTGGCCTGTCAACGCATCGGGCGTGACCCCGAAATAGCTGGCAAGCTTGCGCACCAGGTCAAAGGACGGGTTCGCGGTTCGGCCCTTCTCGAGTTCCCAGACATGGGCCTTGGACACACCGACCGCGTCGGCCAGGGTCTGCAGAGAGACGCCGGCGTTCTGGCGAAGTTCGAAAAGACGTTCGCTGAGGCTCATGGCTGCGGCCCTCCTGCCGCCGTCTGTTTTGTCTGCCTCTCATATACGCCACATCTTGCGCGGCGCCAATGATAGATATATCTTACGAAGTGGGGCGGCAGATCGGCCTCGATGTTTTGCAGGGAGGCCTCCATGGCCCAGATGGTGGAAATGATCCCGACGGGCGCACTGCGTCCCTGGGCGAAGAATGCCCGCACCCATTCCAAGAAGCAGCTTCGCCAGATCGCGGAGTCGATCAGGACCTTCGGCTTCACCAACCCGGTGCTGATCGACCAGACGGGCACGATCCTGGCCGGCCATGGTCGGGTGGAGGCGGCGAAGCTTCTGGAGATGGCGCAGGTCCCGTGTCTTCGGATCGAACACATGACGGCCGCGGAAAAGCGCGCCTATGTGATCGCCGACAACAAGCTCGCGCTCAACGCCGGATGGGACGAGGACCTGTTGGCCGCGGAGTTGCAGGGACTGCTGGAGATCGGGGATCTTGGCTTTGACATCGGCGTCGTCGGCTTCGAGATCGGCGAGATCGACGGGCTGATCGAGGGTCTCGCGCCGGAGGAGCCCGGTGATCCGGAGGACGACCTGGTTCCGGAGATAGCGCCGCCGCGGGTGTCGCGGGGGGATGTCTGGCAGCTTGGCGGGCACAGGCTTGTCTGTGGCGATGCGCTCGATCCGGCCAGCCTTGCTCTGCTGATGGACGGGGAGGTCGCGCGGATGGTGTTCTCCGACCCGCCTTACAATGTGAAGATCGACGGCCATGTCGGCGGATCGGGCAAGGTGAAGCACCGCGAGTTTGCCATGGCGTCGGGCGAGATGAGCCAGGAGGCGTTCACGGCGTTCCTGACGCGCGCGCTGCGCAACATGGCGGATGCGAGCTGCGACGGGGCGATCCACTTCCTGTGCATGGACTGGCGGCACATGGGGGAGATGCAGCAGGCGGGTGCTGCGGTTTATGACGAGTTGAAGAACCTCATCGTCTGGGCGAAGGACAATGGCGGGATGGGGACCTTCTACCGCTCGCGCCACGAGTTGATCTTCGCCTTCAAGAAGGGCACGGCGCCGCATGTGAACAGCTTCGAACTCGGGCAGCATGGCCGCTACCGGACGAATATCTGGAATTACAGAGGGGTGAACACCCTGCGGCAGGGGCGGATGGACGATCTGCAGCTGCATCCGACGGTGAAGCCTGTGCAGATGATTGCGGATGCGATCCGGGACGTCTCCGGGCGCGGCGAGATCGTGCTCGACGCCTTTGCGGGTTCGGGCTCGACGCTGATCGCCGCGGAGAAAACCGGGCGGCGGGCCCGGGTCGTGGAACTCGATCCGATCTACTGCGACCGCATCCTGACCCGTTGGGAGACGATGGCGAAGGGGGCGGCCGAGCAGCTTGTCTGTGGCTGGCCGCCGGCGTCTGCACGGCAGGAGGCGGCGCGATGACCGGCAGCAAGAGGGGATCACTGACCGTGCGGGCTGGTTACGAGGTGGGCTATGGCAAGCCCCCGGAGGCGACACGCTTCAAGAAGGGCCAGTCTGGCAATCCGCGCGGCCGGCCGAAGGGGTCGAAGAACAAGGTTCCGGCCCTGAACGAGGAACGGATGAAGACGCTGATCCTCGAGGAAGCCTATCGGGGAATTGCGGTGCGCGACGGGGCGCGCACCGTCACGGTTCCGATCGCGCAGGCGGTTCTGCGCGCGCTTGCGGTGAATGCGGTGAAGGGCCAGCACCGGTCACAGCGGCTCTTTGCCGAACTGCTTTCTGCCGTCGAAGCCAGTAACAAGGCGCTGCACGACGAGTGGCTGAACGCGGCGATGGACTACAAGATCAGCTGGGAGCGGGAACTCGCCCGCCGTGAGCGGCTCGGCATCCTCGACGCCCCCGAGCCGCTGCCGCATCCCGATCACGTCATCATCGACATCCGCAACGGCACCGTCCGGATTGCCGGCCCGGCGACGAAGGAAGAGAAGGCCGAGTGGGACATGTGGGTCGCGCGGCGCCGGGACTTCGAGGAGGACCTGGCCGCAACCGAAGCGATGCTCGCCGCCG
>JASBUM010000293.1 GCA_030147905.1 Acidimangrovimonas sp. | reverse complement strand
CAATCCTGGGCCAGATCCAGCGTGATCTCGCGCCCCACGAGACTGGCGAAGGCGAAAAGCCGCGTCAGCGCGCCTTCGAGAACGCGGACATTGGTGGTGATCCGGTGGGCGAGGAATTCCAGCACGCCATCGGCCAGCTTCAGGCCCGGGTATTGCTGACGGTAGCTTTCGGCCTTCTGCTGCAAGATGCCCAGACGCAATTCGTAATCGGTGGGGTGGAGATCGACCACGAGACCGCATTGCAGGCGGCTCTTGATCCGTTCCTCGAGGTCCTTGATCTCCCCCGGAGCGCGGTCGGCGGAAATGACGATCTGCTTGTTCTGGTCGACCAGCGCGTTGAAGGTGTGAAAGAACTCCTCTTGCGTGCTGTCCTTGCCGGCGATGAACTGAACGTCGTCCACCATCAGCACGTCGACCGAGCGGAACATCTCCTTGAAATCCATGATCTGGCGTTCGCGCAGCGCCTGGACGAAGCGATACATGAACTGCTCGGCCGAAAGATAGAGAACCCGAAGCTCGGACCGGCGTTCGCGCAGCTCATGTGCGATCGCATGCATCAGGTGGGTCTTGCCCAGCCCGACGCCGCCGTAAAGAAAGAGCGGATTGAAACTGACCGCGCCGCCTTCGGCGACCCGCCGCGCGGCCGCATGCGCCAACTCGTTGGGCTTGCCGACGACGAAGGTCTCGAAGGTGAAGCGGTTGTCGAGCGGCGCCGAAAGCTGCTCGCCGTCGTCGTTGCCGCGTGCGGCCGGCTGTCGGCGCTGCGTGGCGGGTTCGGGCGCCGCGGCCGAGGTCACCGGGCGGCGCTCGCTCTGCACCGCGAATTCGATCCGCTCGACCTCCTCGCCCGCCGAGATCAGCTGTTGCCGGATCTGGTCGGCGAAATTGCGCGAAACCCAGGTTCCGAAAAAGCTCGTCGGCACGAAAAAGGTCGCTACGCCGCGTTCGACCGTCTTGAATTCGAGCGGCGCTATCCAGGTTGCGAAGTTGTTCCTGCCCACCGTCTTGAGAAGTTCATCGCGCGCATGCCCCCAGGCTTCGTTCTTCATTATTTCCGACCCGCTGTCACATCTGTTCATGAAGGGCCCACGCAACTGCCCCTCGACAACTTACCCTTCCCACAGCCCCGGTTTGGAACGC
Organism: Acidimangrovimonas sp.; assembly: GCA_030147905.1. The sequence continues at coordinate 7,975 of JASBUM010000293.1, read as the reverse complement.
CATCCCCGGCCGCATGACTGCCTATGCAGCCATGCGAAGACGACGATGCAATCGCCGCCGAAACGCCGTTGACAGCCCATAGGCCACCCACCCTTCGCATGGGTGGCTTCGATCCATTGGACATGGCGCGAAACCTGGCGCCGGGCGTCAGCCGCGGCGCGAATGATTCGCACACATCACTCCCGCAGGTTGAACGTTTTCACCTGCGAAGCGTGACCTGTGATCGAAGGTGTCCGCGTCTTCCGTCAATGGTTTGGCAGACCCAACTGGCGGACGTGACACCTTCGACCACTTCATGTCCCCCCAAGGCGAACTGACTCGCAGGGCTGACGCTATCAAGGCGGCGGGAAGTGGCGCAACAGAACTCTTGGCTTGACTCACGCTTTGTCGCGGCGAATCCGGCGGGGGGTGCAAAAAGGGCACGCCGACCCACGGGGGAGGGAAATGCGCGGATCTGTCGCGCAAAATGCAAAGGACGGGCGCACGATGCGGCCCGTCCCCCGGTTTTGCGGTAGTCTGGTCGTTCACGCGGCCGTCAGGCCGTCAGCGCCTTCACACGCGAGGAAAGACGCGACATCTTGCGCGCGACGGTGTTCTTGTGCAGCACACCCTTGGTCACGCCACGAGCCAGCTCGGGCTGCGCCAGACGGAGGGCTTCGCGTGCCGCGTCGGCGTTGCCGGCCGAGATCGCTTCCTCGACCTTGCGCAGGAAGGTGCGGATACGCGAGCGGCGCGCCTTGTTCACGGCATAGCGCGCTTCATTCTGGCGGGCGCGCTTCTTGGATTGGGGCGTATTGGCCATAAGGTCGGGTTCCGATTTCGCTTCGGGTCAATCTGAAGTCGCGCTTTTATGGGCGACTCGGCGACAAGTCAACCGAAAACGGCGCCGGATCGCGGCCTTGTCGGCTGACGGTCCCACGGCGCCGGCAGGCAGGGTTCATCGATCACGAAACTGGGGGCTGCGCTTTTCGAGAAAGGCATCCATGCCCTCCTTCTGATCCTCGGTCGCGAACAATGCATGGAACATCCGGCGTTCGAAGAGTTGCCCCTCGCGCAGGGTGGTTTCATAGCTGCGGTTCACCGACTCCTTCACCGCCATCACGCTGATCGCGGATTTCTCCGTGATCTTCTGGGCGGCGGCACGGGCCTCGGAGATCAGCTTCTTGGCCGGCACGACCCGGCTCACCAGACCGCAGCGCTCGGCCTCTTCGGCATCCATGAAGCGGCCCGTCAGATGCATGTCCATCGACTTCGCCTTGCCCACGAAACGGGTCAGGCGCTGCGTGCCGCCGATGCCGGCGACGACCCCGAGGTTGATCTCGGGCTGTCCGAACCTGGCAGTATCGGAACAGATGATGAAATCGCACATCATCGCCAGCTCGCAACCGCCGCCGAGCGCATAGCCGGAAACCGCCGCGATGATCGGCTTGCGCACCCGCTGGATGGCATCGGTCTCGGCGGTGAACAGATCGTCGCCGAAGGTGTCGACGAAGCTTTTCTGCGCCATTTCCGCGATGTCCGCGCCCGCGGCAAACGCCTTCTCGGAACCGGTCAGGATGATGCAGCGGACCTTGTCGTTGCGGTCGGCGGCGTGCATCGCGTCGGCAAGCTCGCCCAGCAGTTTTGCGTTGAGCGCGTTGAGCGCCTCGGGCCGGTTCAGCCGGATCAAGGCGATGTAATCCTCGATCTCGACGATCAGGGTCTCGTAGGCCATGGTCGGCGTCCTTTGCCATTTGATCTTGCGGTTGCGCACCAGTCCCTCGGGGCGCGCGCATGCCCCGGAGTCCTAACACCACATCACAGCGGATCAAGTCATCTCTGGCAGCGGGAACAGTAGAAGGAACTGCGCCCCGACTGGGTAATCCGCAAGACCGTGCCATCGCATCTCGGGAGGACGCAGCCCTCGCCCTCGCGGCCGTAGACGCGAAAGGCATGCTGGAAATAGCCAAGTTCGCCATCGGCCCGCCGGTAGTCGCGCAGCGAGGAGCCGCCAGCTTCGAGCGCCTCCTCCAGTACCGTTCGGATGATCGGGACAAGGGCCGCGATCCGGGCCGCCGCGATCTGCCCCGCCGCCCGGCGGGGATGAATGCCCGCCCGGTGAAGCGCCTCCGATACATAGATGTTTCCCAGCCCGGCGACGATACGCTGATCGAGCAGCGCATTCTTGATCGGGCTCCGCCGGCCGGCGAGGCGGGCCTGAAGATAGGGGGCGTTGAAGCCGTTCCCCAGCGGCTCGGGCCCCAGGTGCGCGAGCAGCGGGTGACGCTCGAGCTCGGCGCTGCCTATCAGGTCCATCGCGCCGAAGCGGCGCGGGTCGTTGAAGCGTAGCGTCACCCCGTCATCCATGGACAGAATCACGTGATCGTGTTTGCCGGCCGCGTCATGGGAATGGTGGAAGGCCGCGGTCGGATGCGCGCCGTCGCCCTGCGCGGCGATCAGGATCCGGCCGGACATGCCGAGATGGATCAACAGCGTCTCGCCCGAATCGAGATCGGCAAGCAGGTATTTCGACCGCCGCGCAAGGCGATCGATCCGCCGCCCCGCGAGACGTCGGGCCATGTCGGGCGGGAAGGGGCGGCGCAGACCCTCGCGGGCAAGCGTGACCGTGCGGATGCGGCGCCCGCCGATCACGGGTTCGAGACCGCGGCGGATGGTTTCGACCTCGGGGAGTTCTGGCATCTGTCGGTCCTGTCGCAGGGCGTGGCGGCGCGCCGGTGCGCGGCGGGAGGGACGGCGTGGATTGTATCGCCCGGCCCGCGCCCTATAAGAAGGGGCACGGCCAGATGAAGGGCAAGCCCCGATGAGCGACAACGAAGCAGAGACGACGCATTTCGGTTTCCGCACCGTGGCGGAATCGGAAAAGGCGGGGATGGTCCACGGCGTCTTCACCCGGGTCGCCTCGCGCTATGACGTGATGAACGACGTGATGTCGGTCGGCATCCACCGCGTCTGGAAGGATGCGATGATGGATTGGCTGGCGCCGCGGGCGGGTACCCATCTGCTCGATGTCGCGGGCGGCACCGGCGATATCGCCTTTCGCTACCTGCGGCGCGCGCCCGACGCGCGGGTGACGGTTCTGGACATGACCGAATCGATGCTGGTCGAGGGCCGACAGCGGGCCGAGGCCGCGCGGCTCGCCGACCATCTGGACTGGGTGGCCGGGGACGCGATGGCACTGCCCTTCGCATCGGGCAGCTTCGACGCCTATACGATCAGCTTCGGCATCCGCAACGTGACCCGGATCGCGGATGCGCTGGTCGAGGCCTATCGGGTGCTGCGGCCCGGCGGACGGCTGATGGTGCTCGAATTCAGCCAGCTGCCCAACCCCGCGATGCAATGGCTTTACGATCGCTATTCGTTCAACGTCATTCCGCGGATGGGACAGATCATCGCGCAGGATCGGGACAGTTATCAATATCTGGTGGAATCGATCCGCCGCTTCCCCGATCAGGAGCGCTTTGCGCAGATGATCCGCGCGGCCGGCTTCGGCCAGGTGCGGTACCGCAACCTGTCGATGGGGATCGCGGCGCTGCATTCGGGATGGAAGCTCTAGGTGCGCGGTCCGCACAACATCTGGCGCCTGATCCGGACGGGCGCGACGCTCGAACGCACGGGAGCGATGGGCGTCGTGCTCGAGGCGATGAACGCGCCGCCGCGGCTGCGACTGGCGGCGCGGGTGCTGGGATGGCCGTTCCGCTGGCTTGGCAATCGGGGCGACCCCGAACTTCCGCCGGCCACCCGCGCGCTGACCGCGCTGGGTCCGGCCTACATCAAGTTCGGTCAGGTGCTGTCGACCCGGCCCGACGTGGTGGGCGATGATCTGGCCGAACAGCTGCGCTATCTTCAGGACAAGCTGCCCCCCTTCCCGACCGCCATCGCCAAGGCGATGATCGAGGAAGAACTGGAAATCACCGTCGAGACGGTCTTCAGCGAATTTTCCGAGCCGGTGGCCGCGGCGTCGATCGCCCAGGTCCACCGCGCACGTCTGGCCGACACCGGCGAGGCGGTGGCCGTCAAGGTCCTGCGCCCGCGCATCGACCGCGCGTTTCGCCGCGATATCGATGCCTTCTATCTTGCTGCGCAGATCATCGAGCTGCTTCTGCCCGCAACGCGGCGTCTGCGGCCGACCGATGTCATCGCCCATTTCGAAAGCGTGGTGATGGGTGAGCTGGACCTGCGGCTCGAAAGTGCCTCGGCCTCCGAATTCGCCGCCAACACGGCCGAGGACAAGGGTTTTCGGGTGCCGCGCCCGCATTGGGATCTCTCGGCGCGTCAGGTGATGACGATCGGCTGGGCCGAGGGCGTGGCCCTGGGTGACACGGCGGCGCTGGACGCTGCGGGCCACGACCGCGAGGCGCTTGCCGAACGGGTGCTGCAGCTGTTTCTGTCGCATGCCCTGCGCGACGGGCTGTTTCATGCCGACATGCATCAGGGCAACCTGAAGGTTGCGGCCGACGGGGCGATCCTCGCCTATGATTTCGGCATCATGGGACGGATCGACGAATATACCCGCCGGGTCTATGCCGAGATCCTCTACGGGTTCATCCGCCGAGACTACCGCCGCGTGGCCGAGGTTCATTTCGAGGCCGGCTATGTGCCGGCCGATCGCGACGTGGACGATTTCGCGCGGGCCCTGCGGGTCGTCGGCGAGCCCATATTCGGCATGGATGCGACGCGCATATCGATGGCGCGGCTGCTGGCCTATCTCTTCGAGGTCACGGAGCGCTTCGGCATGCAGACCCGCACCGAGCTGATCCTGTTGCAGCGCACCATGGTGGTGGTCGAGGGTGTGGCGCGCTCTCTCAACCCGCGGATCAATATCTGGAAGGTCGCGCAACCGATCGTCGAGGGATACATAAAGACCAATGTCGGCCCGGGCGCGATCCTGCGCGATCTGACGCGCACGGCGCGGGTGCTGGCGCGGTTCGGGCCGCGCCTGCCGCATATGGTCGAATCCCGCCTGATCGAAAGCGGTGCCGCGCTGGTTCCGCCCAAGGCGCCCGGTCGTCTGACGCCCGCGATCTACATGGCGCTTGGGGCGGGGATTTTCGCATTGGGGCTCTGGCTGGGCCTGCTGCTTTGACCGGCGCGGGTCAGCGTCCGGGGCGCAGTGCGGTGACGGCACCCGCTTCCACCGTCGCCCCGCCGGCGAGCATGACCACGGCGCCCTCCGCGCCAGCCTGCACCTCCGCGATCGCTGCGTAGACCGGAACCGGATCGGTGCCGAGGAGCTGGCCGCCGGCCATGCTTTCAAGCTCGAAGCTGTAGGTGCCGTGCGGCAAGGTGCCGCCCAGGCCGTCGTGGCCGTTCCATTCCAGCGCCTCTTCCGACGGTGCAAGCTCGATCCGGGCGCGCTCGGCGCCGTCGGTTCCGCGCACGACAAGAAAGGCCTGGTCGGCCTGATCGCGGGGACGCGGCGCAAGCGTGAGCGGCGCGCCGTCGAAGCCTGCCGGCGCGGTCACCCGGGCCTCCATCCCGACCCAGCCCGCCATCTGGCCCAGGCCCATCGCGGCCATCTGCCCTGCGATCCCGCCGAGAAGATCATTGGTGCGGGTCTGCTGTTCCACCCCGGAGAAGGTGGCAAGCTGGATGGCGAAATCGGTCGCCTCCATCGGGTTGAGCGGATCCTGATTGCGCATCTGCGTGGTCAGCATTTTCAGGAACATGGTGAAATCGCCGTTAAGCGCGGGCTTCGTCGATCCCGACGGGGGCGTCGCGGCGGACGATAACGGGGTGGCTGCGCTCCCCGTAGCGGGCGTGGTGTCAATGGTCATCGGTCATCTCCTTTCATATCCGCAAGTCCAGCCCCGACGATCCGCGATTCGCGATTCCGCCGGCTGCGCTGCGGGCGGCCGCCTTGTCGGGATGGCCCGGCGGAGCCGTGTCATCATCGTCCGACGGGGGTGATGCATGATCCGCCGTAGCCGGGTCATGGTCGAACCCGCCGAAGGAGAAGCTCGACCCCGCAAGGCCGGCCTCGGTGAATTCGGCCGCAAGAAGACCGATGTTGCGGCGCAGAAGATCCAGCGTCTCGCCGCGTTCGGCCTGGATGAACACCGTTACCGTGCCCTGCGATTCGCCCAGTGCCATCCGGATGCGGCCCAGCTCCTGCGGTGCGAGCGTCAGCTCCACCCGGGTGCCGTCGCCGGCGGGCGCGTGGCGGATCTGCTCTCCGATCTGGCGCGCGACATCGAGGCCGGAACCGGGCGCGGCCGCCGGGGGCTGAGCCGTGAGCGCTGCGGCTGGATCCGCACGCGCGATCGCCGATGTCGAGGCGACAACGGCCAAGGTCTCTGCTCCGGCGCCGATCCCTGGCGCCTTGCGCGGCTCGTCTCCCGCCGGACCCGGCGTCGTGGCGCCCGATACGGCGCCCGTGATTTCCTGCAGACCGGAGGTCGAGGGATAGGCGGCGGGGAGTGCCATCGCGGCCCCGGCGGCGGATGTCGGCGCGAGCTGAGCGGCCGAAGGTTGCCGTGTCTCGGTCGGTGCCTGTCCTTCGGCCTCGCGCAGTGCCGCGATGGCTGCCGCCGCGAGGGCGACAGGCACCCCGTGCGTGGCGCCGCGTGCGGCCGGATCCGGGCCCGGCGAAACCGTGACGGAAGCCGCCACCGGCACCGGTGCTGTGCCGAAAGCCGGTTGCGCGGTGTCGCCCGCCGGTCTGTGGCCGCCGGCCGCCGCGGGCCCCACCACCGCCGGGCGGGCCGCTTCGGGGTCCATGGCCATCCGGGCCGGGCGAAGCGGGTTCCCGGTGCCTGGAACAGCGCCCACCGGAGTCTTTGCCGCGGGCGCGCGGTCGCCGCCCATGCCGGCGGCGGCTCCGGGCGGGTCGGCCGGGGCAGGGTTTGCGACCGCGCCGCCCGGCATCTTTCCGAATGTAGCGTCGGAGGCGTCGCCCGCGATCGCTACCGAAGCGATGCCCGGGGACGACCCGGCACGCGCGGATGGCCGCGAGTCTCCGCGTTGCCCGCCTGAAGGGCCAGCTTCGCCGGTCGGCCCGGCAAGGGCAGGTCCCGGCGTGTGGCCGGTGCCCTCCGCCATGCCGTCCTGTCGGATGGTGGCGGCTGCGCGCGCACCATCGTCGCCCGGGCTGCCGGGGGCGCCGGACCGAGCGCGGCCGGCGCCGGTCTCGCTCGCAGCCGGGCGTTCGGCGATGGAGGGGTCCAGGGTGCCGGCGGCGGCGGATATTCCGGTGCCCTCTGCGCGCGCGTCCCGGTGCCGGGGTGCCAACGGGGCGCCCAACCCGTCGCGAGCGTCCCCGGGCGCGGCGGCCGCGGCGGTCCGCCCGGGCCGTCGCGCGACGTCGGCGCCGCCTTCCCCGATCGGGAAGACGGGTGAGATGCCGCCCGCTGCAACGACGCGAGGCCGGGCCTCGGGATCGGCCACCTGGCCTTTTTCCGACCCGCTGCTTGCGGCCGTCAGCCCGGCTGCGGCGACGGACAAGCCCTTGACGCGCTCACCCGCGTCGTCCCCGGTGTCGCTCGCGCCGCTGCTTGTCGACGGCGGCTGCGCCGGGACGGCCGGATCCGGGCGGGCCGGAGGGGTGCGCGCATCGGGCCAACCGATGGCGGTCCCGGTGATTTCATCCGTCGCCGGTTCATCCCCCGTCGGCGCGGTACCGACGGAAACCGTGCGCCCCCCGCCTTCGCGCGCGGTCTTCATGGCGGCAGGATCGGGTGTGACCCCACCCGGTGCGGGGCTGTCATGTCCGACGGTCCGCGCTTGGCGAATCTTCGGCGGCGGGCCGTTGGCGCCCGCCTCGAGACGGTCAAGTGCTGCGGCGAAGGGGCTGCCGGCCGTCGGCAACGTGCGGCCCGCGGCAAAAGCTGCCGGCCGAGTCCGTTCGGTGCCGCTATCCGCGGATGCTCGAATGCTGTCCATGATGCCTGCGGCTTCCCGTCGATCTGCTTCTGCCGATTCCGGGCCGAGTATCCGGCAGACAGGTTACCTGATCTTTACCGCCGCCCGTTATTCCCGA
>JASBUM010000292.1 GCA_030147905.1 Acidimangrovimonas sp. | reverse complement strand
TCAGGATGCGGCAGAGGTTGGCCTTCACGCCGGGCGTTTCGCCCTCGTAATGGCTGAGGATCTTCTGGACGGTCCGGGTCGCGCGCATCGTCGGGTCCTTGTGCTGGGATGGGCCTGCACCGGGCTTAGAGCATTGCCCGCGGGCAGCGCAACGGCGTTGGCGCTAACGGAGCCGGGGCGCGGATGGCGGGTTTCCGCCGAGGGCCGGCGCGGCGGCCGCCTTCGGGGCCTCGGGGCGGATCCGGACGGGGCCGGCCGGGTGGGCGGAACGGACTCGGGCGGCGAAGAACAGGGCGCGCGCCCGGTATGGACAGGGACGATATGGACAGGGACGATATGAACGGGCGCGCGATATGGACGGGGGGCGGTATGGAGGGGTGCCTGCGGTAGGGATAAGGCGGTCGGCAAGGGCCGGGGCGGACAGGGGGCTTTCCGCCCCCTGCGGCGCGTTCCGCGCCTTGCCCCCGAGGATATTTGGAAACGAAAGATGAGCCCGGGAAAGATGAGTCTGGGCTGGATGAGCCGGGGAGAGGCCGCCGGAACGCCCTCGGGGGCAAGTGGGACCGGCGCGGCGCGGGGCCTTCGGATCGGCGCTTGCGGCCGGCTTTTCAGCCGTTCAGCCGTGTGAGCGGTCGCCCTCGAGCGCGGCGACGCCCGGCAGGGTCTTGCCCTCCATCCATTCGAGGAAGGCGCCGCCCGCGGTCGACAGGAAGCTGAAATCATCCCCGACGCCCGCACGGTTGAGCGCGGCCACCGTATCGCCGCCGCCGGCGACCGAGACCAGCTGCCCCGCGCGGGTGCGTTCGGCCACCTTGCGCGCGCAGGCGGTGGTGGCGGCGTCGAAGGGGGGCAGTTCGAAGGCGCCGAGGGGGCCGTTCCAGATCAGCGTGCGGCAGGTCTCGAAGACCGCGCCCAGCGCCTTGACGGTCTCGGGCCCGGCGTCGAGGATCATCGCGTCGGGGGGGCAGGCGTCGCGGGCGACGGTTTCATGGGGCGCCTCGGCACGGAATTCCCGCGCCACCACGAGATCGCTTGGCAGGTGCAGGTTGCAGCCCGCCGCCCGCGCCTTCTCGCGGATCTCGGTCGCGGTGTCGATCATCTCGCGTTCGGCCAGCGAACGGCCGATCTCGAGCCCTTCGGCGAGCAGGAAGGTATTGGCCATGCCGCCGCCGATGATCAGGTGGTTGACGCGGCCCACGAGATTGCCGAGCAGTTCGATCTTGGTCGAGACCTTGGCGCCGCCGACCACGGCGGCTAGCGGGCGCTGGGGGTTGCCGAGCGCGGCGTCGAGCGCCTTGAGCTCGGCCTCCATCAACGGGCCGGCGCAGGCCGGCAGGAGCCGGGCCAGCCCTTCGGTCGAGGCATGGGCGCGGTGGGCGGCGGAGAAGGCGTCGTTGACATAGACCTCGCCCAGCGCGGCCATGGCGGCGGCGAGGGCGGGGTCGTTCTTTTCCTCGCCGGCGTGGAAGCGGGTGTTCTCCAGAAGCACGATATCGCCGCGCTCCATCTCGGCGACGGCGGTCTTGGCGGGGCCGCCGATGCAATCCTCGGCAAAGGTGATCTTGCGCCCGGGCAGAGCCTTGCGCAGCGCAGGCAGGACCTGACGCAGGCTGAGATCGGGCACCACCTGGCCCTTGGGACGGCCGAAATGGGCCAGCAGCACCGGCTTGCCGCCACGCTCGATGATGCGGGCGATGGTCGGCGCGATCTTGGTGATGCGCGTGGCGTCGGTGACCTGACCGTTCTCGACCGGCACGTTGATGTCGACGCGAACGAGCACGACCTTGCCCGACACATCCATCTGTTCAAGCGTCTTCCAAGCCATCTGTCCCTCCGTCGGCCGGCGGCGCGGCCACTGCTTTGGCTGTCGTTGTCCCCTGATCCGCCGGTCGCGTCAACTCATCACGGGCTTTGGACTTTCCCTTTGGCGCGCGCGCCACTAGGCTGCGCCAAACTGCAAGCCAAGGAGCCCAGAATGGCCGAGATCGAGGATCCGGAAAACACCATCATCATGACGCTGAAGGGGGGCGATGTGGTCATCGCGCTGTTGCCGGACGTGGCGCCCCAGCATGTCGAGCGGATGAAGACCCTGGCCCGCGCGGGCGCCTATGACAACGTCGTCTTCCACCGGGTGATCGACGGGTTCATGGCCCAGACCGGCGACGTCGCCCACGGCAATGCCGAGAAGGGATTCAACCTCGGCCGCGCGGGGACGGGGGGCTCGGACCTGCCCGACCTGCCGGCGGAATTCTCGCGCATTCCCCATGACCGCGGCACGCTGGGTGCTGCGCGTTCGTCCAATCCCAATTCGGCCAACAGCCAGTTCTTCATCAATTTCAAGGACAACCATTTCCTCAACGGGCAATATACCGTCTATGGCCGGGTGGTCTCGGGGATGGAGCATGTCGATGCGATCACCCGCGGCGAGCCGGCGCCCGAGCCCGACCGGATGATCAGCGTGAAGGTGGCCGCCGATGCGTGACGCGATGAAACCGGACATGGCAGGACGCGGCGGCGCGGGGCGCGGCCGGCGTATGGTTCTGGGCGCGGTGGCCGGCCTTGCGGTGGCGCTGGCGGCGGGAATCGCGCCCGCCGCCCAGGATGCGCAGGCGGCTGCGGCCAAGGGGCCCGAGCTGGTGATCGACGTCGCCGGCCAGACCAAGGGACAGATCGTCATCCGACTGCTGCCCAAGGTGGCGCCCAAGACCGTGGCGCAGGTCGAGGCGCTGGCGCGCGCGGGGGCCTATGACAACGTGGTCTTCCATCGCGTCATCGCCGGGTTCATGGCCCAGACGGGCGATGTGCAATACGGCAAGAAGGGGGGCGATCTGTCGCGCGCGGGGCAGGGCGGCTCGAGCCGGCCCGACCTGCCGGCGGAATTCTCCAAGCTGCCGTTCAAGCGCGGAACCGTCGGCATGGCGCGGACCAGCGATCCCAACAGCGGCAATTCGCAGTTCTTCATCACGTTCGCGCCGGCGTCCTATCTCGATGGCCAGTACACCGTCTTCGGGCAGGTGGTCAGCGGGATGGATGTTGTCGACCGCATCCGCAAGGGCGACCCGTCGCAGAACGGGCTGGTCGTCAATCCCGACTGGATGGCGAAGGTGACGGTGCGCAACTAGCCGCCCGCCGAAGACGCCCGCCGCCGATCCTCGCCGAAGACGCCGGCGCGCGCCCATGCGCACGGGTGTCGCGCGGCCATGCGCCGGTGGCGGCGGGTGCGGCGCGGGCGCGTCAGGTCGCGTTTCCGGCCCGGCAGTCACGTCAGGATCGTGCCCTGAGAGACTGTGCCCCGCCCGGCTTCCGCGTTCACCTGGGCGGCCCCGGCGTTCAGGGCTCCCGCGCTCAGGGCGCGCGCGTTCGGGGGCCGCACGGGACGGTTGCGGGTGACGGTTGCACGCCGCCGGGCCGGCGCGGGGCGTGCAACGCCGTGGCTGGCGATCGTGGCTAGCGCTCGTCCGCCGCGGCTCGGCTGATGCGTCCGCCGCCCACCGCGGCGCGCACTCCGGTGGTGCCGGGCGCCGAGGTCGGCAGGCCGTGCAGGACACGCGCGGCGAGGAAGGCGAAGGCCTGCGCCTCGAGCATGTCGCCGTCGAGGCCGACCGACTCGACCGGCAGGACCGGGCAGTCGAAGCCGGCCTGGATCGCGGCCATCAGCGTGGGGTTGTGCCGCCCGCCCCCGGCCACCAGAATGCCGGCCGGCGGGGCCGGGAAATGTTCGGCCCCACGGATCACCGCGGCTGCGGCCGCAGCGGTCAGCGTGGCTGCCGCATCGGCGTCCGACAGCGAAGCTATCGCCGCGCCAAGCTGCGCGAAGGCGTTCCGGTCCAGCGACTTGGGCGGCATGCGGTAGAAATGGGGATGCTCGAGGAAGGCCGCGATGACGGCCTCGTCGGCCCGGCCCGCGGCGGCCAGTGCTCCGCCCTCGTCACGCGCAAGCCCGCGGCGCGCAAGCAGCAGGTCGTCGATGGGCGCATTGGCGGGGCCGGTGTCGAAGGCCAGACAGGCCCCCGCCGCCTCGGGCGCGGCTTTGCGCGGATCGACCCAGGTCAGGTTTCCGACCCCGCCGAGATTGAGAAAGGCCAGCGGCGCATCGGCGCCGATCCAGCGCGCGCAGGCGAAATGGTAGAAGGGCGCCAGCGGTGCGCCCTGACCGCCAAGCGCCACGTCGTTGCTGCGGAAATCCCACACCACGTCGACCCCCAGCGCCGCGGCCAGAAGCGCGCCGTCGCCCGCCTGATGGGTGCCGCGCCCGCCGGGATCATGCGCCAGCGTCTGGCCGTGAAAGCCGATGAGTTCGGGGCGCGCGAAACCGCCGATCAGCTCGGCATGGGCGCATTCGACCACCTCGGCGGCGTCGCGGACCGCCCTGGCGCGGGCGTCGGCGCCCGGCCGCGCCCCCTTCGCATCATGCGAGGGAAGCGCCCGGCTGTGCCCCGCGGCCGTCTCCGTGCCCGGATGCGCCGCGCCGGCCCCCGGGGCAGTCGCGTCTTCGTGCGGCATCGCCGTCATCCGCCCCGGGTCCGCGCGGCGCGGGCGCCTATCATCCCCGGCGGCGCGATGCGCCACGCGCGCCGTCTCGTCATCCGGCGTTCCCGCCCGCGCGCCGACTTGGCCGGCCTCGCGGCTGCCGTCGCTGCCCCCGCCACCGCAGCCCCCGTCACCGATGCCGCCGCCATCGATGCCGCCGTCACCGCTGCCGCCGCCATCGCCTTCGCGGTCCGCTGGCCAGAGGCCCAGGGCTGCGCGGATCGTTTCGCGCTCGGCCTCTGAATAGGGGCGGTAGCCGGTCTCGCCGAAGGCGATGATGTGCATGCCGTCGGTGACCAGTTCGGCCGCGTCGACGCCGTCGAGCGACGTGCCCGACATCAGCCCCAGAACCCGCATCACGCCCCGCGCCACGATCGCTTTCCTCTTTCGCCGGCCATGTGTATACAGGCCCGCGCGAGGCCCGACCGCGGGTGACAGAATGGACGAAACGCCGATGACCTACCAGCCGAAATCCGACTTCCTGCAGGTGATGCGGGCGCGCGGCTTCGTCGCCGATTGCACCGACATCGAGGCGCTCGACCGGGCGCTGTGTGCCGGGGTCGTGCCGGCCTATATCGGCTTCGACGCGACCGCCGCCTCGCTGCATGTCGGCTCGCTGATCCAGATCATGATGCTGCGCTGGCTGCAGAAGACCGGCCACAAGCCGCTGGTGCTGATGGGCGGCGGCACGACCAAGGTCGGCGATCCGAGCTTTCGCGCCGACGAACGGCCGCTGCTGAGCGACGAACAGATCGGGGCCAACATCGCCGGGATCCGCCGGGTCTTCGACAAGTATCTCGATTTCGGCACTGATGCCGGCGGGGCGGTGATGCTCGACAATGCCGAATGGCTGGACGGGCTGAACTATCTCGGCTTCCTGCGCGACATCGGGCGGCATTTCTCGGTCAACCGGATGCTGAGCTTCGAAAGCGTCAAGTCGCGGCTCGACCGCGAGCAGTCGCTGTCGTTTCTCGAATTCAACTACATGATCCTGCAGGCCTATGATTTCCTCGAGCTCAACCGCCGTTACGGCTGCCGGCTGCAGATGGGCGGATCGGACCAGTGGGGCAATATCGTCAACGGGATCGACCTGACCCGGCGGGTGGCAGAGGCCGAGGTCTTCGGCCTGACCTCGCATCTGATGACCACCGCCGACGGGCGCAAGATGGGCAAGTCCCAGTCGGGCGCGGTCTGGCTCGACGCGGCGCTCTACAGTCCCTACGAGTTCTGGCAATACTGGCGCAACACGGCCGACGCCGATGTGGGCCGGTTCCTGCGGCTCTATACCGAGCTGCCGCTCGATGAATGCGACCGGCTGGCGGCGCTGGAGGGGGCCGAGATCAACGAGGCCAAGATCCGGCTGGCCGGTGCGGTGACGACGCTGCTGCATGGCCCTGAGGCGGCCGAGGCGGCCGAGGCCACCGCGCGTGCGGTCTTCGAGGGCGGCGGCATCGGCGAGGAACTGCCGCGGCTGGAACTGACTGCGGCGCAGATCGGCGAGGGCATCGCCAATACCGCGCTTTTCGTCCGGACCGGGCTTGCCGCCTCGGGCAAGGAGGCCAAGCGCCTGATCGCCGAGGGCGGCGCCCGGATCAACGACGAGCCGGTGACCGAGCCGCGGCTGATGACGATCGACGACATCGCGCCGGGCCTGAAGCTGACCGCCGGGCGCAAGCGTCACGCGCTGGTGACGCTGCGCTAGCCGTTGAGCTAGCCGTTGAGGTGGCGCGCGGGGGCTAGCCGGGGCGGGTGGGTGCACCGTTCCCGCCGGCCGCGCCCGGCAATGACGGTCGGGCCGTTGGATATTTTTGAACGAAAGATGCGGCCTGCGCTTCGATCGGCGCTGACCATGCCAAAGCGTGACGGAGGAGCGATCGTTTCAGAAGGCGCGCCCCGGCTCTGGCCGCTATTTGCGGCCCTTGTACTCCTGGATCGTGTTGCCGCCGTCGATGACGATCATCTGGCCGGTAATATAGCTTGCGCCGGGGCTCGCAAGGGTGACCGCGAGATGGGCGACCTCATCGGGCCGCCCCGGCCGACCGACCGGGGTGTGGCGGCCGGCCTCGCGCTCCGCCTCCGAGCTGGAGCCGGTCTCGATCCAGCCCGGTGCGATGCAGTTGACGGTGATGCCGTGGCGCCCCTCCTCGAGCGCGAGCGCGCGCGTCAGGCCAAGCACGCCGGCCTTTGCCGCCGCATAGACGCCGCTTCCCGCGATCGCGACCGCAGGGCCGGTGACCGAGCCGATCTGGATGATGCGGCCCCACCCGCGGCTGCGCATCGCGGGGATGACCGCGCGGCTCAGGCGGAAGGCGGTGGTGAGATTGATCGCCAGGCCGAAATCCCAGTCTGCATCGGTCAGCGCGGCCAGTGGTGCCGACCGCGTCTCGTGCCCGGTCTGGATCATGCCCGCATTGTTGATCAGGATGTCGACCCGACCCAGCGCCGTCGTCGTCTCCTCCATCAACCGGGCGACCTCGTCGGGCCGCGTCAGATCGGCGGTCGCGGAAAAGCAGCCAGCCCCCAGCGCTTCGGCGCGTTCGTGGATGCGTCCGCTGCTGGCGGTGATCGCGACGCGCGCCCCGGCCAAGCGCAGGGCCTGCGCACAGGCAAAGCCG
>JASBUM010000284.1 GCA_030147905.1 Acidimangrovimonas sp. | reverse complement strand
AAATCGAGCGCGTGCGCGTTCGCAAGGGTGGCTGTGTCCATGTCTCTGCTCGTTCCCGGGCGGCCGTTGTTCCAGCGGCTCTGATTATCACCGATTCTAGCGGCGTTTTAGGCGAAAATCCAACACATGCGTGTGACCCGCTATATTATCCCGGACCCGGCGCAAGGGCTTGGCGGATCTTTGCCGGCAGGGGGCGCGGGCGTCCGCCGATGTCGAGACAGGCGAGCGTGACGCGCGCGTCAAATAGACGCAAGCCGTCGCGCAGCACGTGTTGTTGCAGCGCGATGCGCGCGCCGGTTGCATTTACGAGATGCGTTTCAACCAACAGGGCGTCGTCGAAATATGCCGGCCGCAGGTAATCGGCCTCAAGGCGGCGCACGGCGAAGACAAGCCCCGCATCCGCCCGCAAGGCGCGCTGGTCGATCCCGATCCCGCGCACCCATTCGCTGCGCGCCCGTTCGATGAATTTCAGGTAATTGGCGTAATAGACGATACCGGCAAGGTCGGTGTCCTCGTAGTAGACGCGCAGGGCGAAGCGATGGGCCCCGGACGCGGCGTCGCCGTCTGTGCCCGGGGCGCCCGATGTCCGGCCGCCGGTGCCGCGCCCTCCGGGGGCCGCTTGTGTGCGCTGCTGTCCGCCGCTCGCGGCTGCGGCCGGCCGGCGGGCTTCGTCGCGTCGGTCCGCGCCCTTGCCGCCCGCCCCAGTGTTGCCAGTCCCGGCGTTGCCAGTCCCCGCGTTGCCAGTCCCCGCGTTGCCGGTCGTGCCTCCGCCCGTGGTGCCTCCGCCTGTCGCGGCAAGGCCGGCCGCACCGTCCTTCGCGGCCGCCAGGGCCGGAGAGGCCGGAGGGGGGCTGGACGGCGCCCTGGAGGTCACAGCCCGGCGGCCTCGTCGAGGCCGAACATGAGGTTGAGGTTCTGGACCGCTGCGCCCGAGGCCCCCTTGCCCAGGTTGTCCAGCACCGCCACCGCGACCGCGCCGCCGGTCGCGGGATTGCCGTGAATCGACAATTCCATCCGGTTGGTGCCGTTCAGGCGCTGTGGCATCACGTGCGGCTCGCTTTCCGCGGCGGGCACGACAGTGACGAATTGCGTGCCCTCATAGGCCGCGGCGAGCGCCTCCCGGGCATGTGCGATGCCGGCGGCGTCAAGGCGCAGATGCACCGCCACGGCCATGCCCTGTGCATATTGACCGACCGACGGGACGAAGACCGGTGCCGCCGCCAGCCCGCCGTGCAGGGAGATCTCGGGCAGGTGCTTGTGACCCTGGGCCGCGGCATAGAGAAACGACCCCTGCAAGGCGCCGTTCTCGAATTCCGCGATCATCGACTTGCCGCCACCGGAATAGCCGGAAACGCCCGATATCGCGGGCGGCGTGGCGGGGTCGATCAGGCCCGCCTCGACCAGCGGCCGGATCAGTGCGATCGCGCCGGTCGACCAGCAGCCGGGGTTCGAGACATGGCGCGCGCCGGCGATCCTGTCGCGCTGGCCGCGGGCCATCTCGGGGAATCCATAGATCCATGCCGGATCGACCCGATGCGCGGTAGAGGCGTCGACAATCCGGGTCTTAAGATCCTTCGCCTGCGCCACGATCTCGCGCGCGGCCTCGTCGGGCAGGCACAGGATCGCGGCATCCGCAGCGGCATAGGCATCGAGCCGCGCGGCGGGGTCCTTGCGCCGTGCGGGGTCGAGGCCGATCAGATCGATGTCGTCGCGCGGGGCGAGGCGTTCGCGGATCTGAAGCCCGGTCGTGCCTGCCTCGCCATCGATGAACACCTTGATGCGCATTGTCCGTCCCGTTCTGCATGCCGCATGCCCCGCGTGGGGCGGGATCGCCAAGATGAACCTCTTCGCCCGCGGCTTCAAGCCCCGGGTGCTGCCTGCGGATCGCCGCGTCGGTCCCGCCTGCGGGCCTGATGCGCGAAGGGCAGCACCGCGCCGGCCGGGGCCGGTTGCGCGATCAGTCGCCGTCCCGGCTGGCGCCCCGGCCGCCGTGCCTTTCGTCGTCCCGGCCGTCGCCGTGATCGCCGTGCGGGCCGCCCTTGCGTCCGGTATCCTCGTCGCGCGCGGGCAGGCGGATCCGCGCGGGCGCGATACCTGCCATCCGCGCGGCCAGCCGGTAGGCATGCGCCGGTTCGCCGGTTGCGGCGGGAAGGATCGGGTCATAGGCCGCGCGGATCAGGTTCGCGATCCCGGGGTGCAACATCTGCCGTCCGTCCCGCGCACGGGCCAGCAGCGGCTGCGTCTCGAACGCGCCCGGCGCCCATCGCAACATGGCCTGCGCCGCCTGGACGAGGCCAAGCTCCGCGGCCGGCATCGCCGCCTGCGCGCCCTGCATGCGCAGGAAGACGAAGGCCGCGCGGATCCTGCCCCCGGCGTCGAAGCGGAACAGACGGTATTGTCCGGCATCCGCCGCCGTCAGCCGCGCGGGAAGCGTGGCGTGGTCGGGCAGGATGTGGCGCAGCTCCTGCGCTTCGGACATCTCGTCCCATGAGCGCAGGAAGAAGATCATCAGGTTCGCGCCGAGTTCGGGGTCGGTCTCGGCCATCGTGTGGCCGGCGGCGGTGACGACGGCCTCGATCGCGGCCTTTATGACCGCCAGGCTGCGATCGTCGGTGCCGAAGACGACCGGGGCGACGGGGCGGCCCCAGCGGGCGAAGGCATAGCCGCCGCTGCCGTCACCGAAGAGCGATGCGATCCGCTCCGGGTCAAGCCGGTCGTCTTGCCGGTCATCCTCTTCCATCATCCGAAATCCGCCTCCGCGCCCGTGCATGTCCACGGGTCCGCAGCCCTAATCCCCGAGACCCCGGCAGGCAAGGCGGAAGCCTGCGCGCATGGCCGCCGCCTCACGCGATCTTTCACTGGTCTGGTGGGCGCAACTGGTCTAGTCTTCGGGCAAGACCCGGGGCGGACCGGGTGGCACGATCCGGGAAAACCCGGACGCGACGAGGCACGGACACGGCACGGATTCAGGCGGAAGACGGCAGTAATCATGACGGAAATGGTCTATGGGGCGGTGCCGGAAGAGGCCGGCGAGCCCATCCTTCCACGCTGGTGGCGGACGGTGGACCGCTGGTCGCTTGCCTGCGTCCTTCTGCTCTTCGGGCTGGGGCTTCTGCTGGGGCTGGCGGCTTCGGTGCCGCTGGCCACACGCAATGGCCTGCCGCCCTTCTATTACGTCGAACGCCAGGCGCTGTTCGGCGTGATCTCGATCGCGGCGCTTCTGGGCTTTTCGATGGTTTCGCCCGAACGGGTGCGTCGGCTGGGTGTGGCGGGTTTCGTCGTCACCTTCATCGCGCTTGCCGGATTGCCGCTGTTCGGGTCCGATTTCGGCAAGGGAGCGATCCGCTGGTATTCGCTGGGCTTCGCCTCGGTCCAGCCAAGCGAGTTTCTCAAGCCCGCCTTCATCGTGCTCTGCGCATGGCTGATGGCCGCAAGCCGCGAGATCAACGGCCCGCCGGGCAAGTCGCTGTCGTTCGCGCTGGCGATCGTGGTCGTGGGGTTCCTAGCCTCCGAGCCGGATTTCGGCCAGTCGGGGCTGGTGCTGTTTGGCTGGGGGGTGATGTATTTCGTCGCCGGGGCGCCGATCCTCGTGCTGCTGGCGGTGGCCGGGCTGGTCAGCGGCGGCGGGGTCGTGGCCTATCACATCTCGGACCATTTCGCGCGCCGCATCAACATGTTCATGTCGTCCGAAGTCGATCCGCGGACGCAGGTGGGCTATGCCGTCAACGCGATCCGCGAGGGCGGTCTGTTCGGCGTCGGCGTGGGGCAGGGGCAGGTCAAGTGGCAGCTGCCCGATGCGCATACGGATTTCATCATCGCGGTGGCGGCCGAGGAATACGGCACCGTCATGGTGTTCTTCATCCTCAGCCTCTATGCGATCATCGTCGTGCGATCGTTGGCGCGGCTGATGCGCGAACGCGACCCGTTCATCCGCATCGCGGGCACGGGGCTTGCGTGCATCTTCGGGGTGCAGGCGCTGATCAACACTGCCGTGGCCGTGCGCCTGATGCCGGCCAAGGGCATGACCCTGCCGTTCATCAGCTATGGCGGATCCTCGCTCATCGCGATGGGAATCACCCTTGGCATGCTTCTGGCGTTGACGCGGACCCGTCCGCAGGGCGATATCGGCTCGTTTTTCAAACGGGGTCGGTGATGGCATCGAGGGAGCGGACCGGGCGTCTTCTGCTGATCGCGGCGGGGGGCACGGGGGGGCACATGTTTCCTGCCCAGGCGCTGGCCGAGGCGATGGTACGGCGCGGCTGGCGGGTCCGGCTTTCGACCGACGCGCGCGGCGCGCGCTATGTCGGCGGCTTTCCCCATGTGGTGGAGGTCGAGCAGGTCGCGGCCGCGACCTTCGCGCGGGGCGGGCCGATCGCGCGGGCGCTGGTGCCGGCCCGTCTGGCCACCGGCACCGCCGACGCGCTCCTGACCATGCTGCGTGACCGCCCGGCGGCAGTGATCGGCTTTGGCGGCTATCCGACGATTCCGGCGCTGGCGGCGGCGCGCATCCTGCGCCGCCCGGCGATGATCCACGAACAGAACGGCATCCTCGGCAAGGTGAATCGCTACTTCGCCCCGCGCGTGGCGGCAGTCGCCTGCGGAAGCTGGCCCACCGCGCTGCCTGACGGGGTGCGGGCGGTCCATACCGGCAATCCGCTGCGTGCGGGCGTGCTGGCGCGCGCCGGATCCCCCTACATCCCGCCGGGCGATTATCCGATGACGCTGCTGGTGATCGGCGGCAGCCAGGGCGCGCGGGTGCTGTCGGATGTCGTCCCCGGCGCGGTCGAGCGTCTGCCCGGCGCCATCCGGCGCAACCTGCGCGTCGTCCATCAGGCCCGCGAGGAGGACGTCCAGCGCGTCATCGCGGCCTATGTGGCGGTGGGCGTCCGGGCCGAGGTGAAGCCGTTCTTCGCCGACATGGCACGGCTGCTGAGCGAGGCGCAGCTTGTCATCAGCCGCGCCGGCGCCTCCTCGGTGGCCGAGATCGCCGCCATCGGGCGTCCGTCGATCCTGGTCCCCTTTGCCGCCGCCGCGGGCGATCACCAGACCGCAAACGCCCGCGCCATGGTCGCCGCCGAGGCGGCGGTGATGATCCCCGAGGGCGCGCTCAACGCGGTCGCGCTGGGTGCCCAGATCGCGGCCATCCTGTCGCATCCGGCGGTGGCCGAGAAGATGGTGCGCGGCGCGCGGACCGCGGCCCGTCCCGACGCGACCGAGCGGCTCGTCGCGCTGGTCGAGGCGGTTGCCGCGCGCGAGCAGATCCCCGAAACCGAGAAAGGAACAGAATGAACGCTGCCACCAAACTGCCTGGCGAACTGGGCGCGATCCATTTCGTCGGTATCGGCGGGATCGGCATGTCGGGCATCGCCGAGGTGCTGATGACGCTGGGCTACCGGGTGCAGGGATCCGATCTGCGGGCCTCTCCGATCACCGCGAGGCTGGCCGAACTGGGCGCCACCATATTCGAGGGGCAGCGGGCGGCGAACCTCGGCGAGGCGGCGGTGGTGGTCATCTCCTCGGCGATCAAGCCCGGCAATCCCGAACTGGAAGAGGCCCGGCGGCGCAAGCTGCCGGTGGTGCGGCGCGCCGAGATGCTGGCCGAACTGATGCGGCTGCGCTCGAACGTCGCCATCGCCGGCACCCACGGCAAGACCACCACCACCACGCTGGTGGCGACGCTGCTCGACCGGGGCGGGTTCGATCCCACCGTCATCAACGGCGGCATCATCCATGCCTATGGCTCGAACGCGCGCGCGGGGGCGGGCGAATGGATGGTGGTCGAGGCCGACGAATCCGACGGCTCATTCAATCGTCTGCCCGCCACCATCGCGGTGGTGACCAATATCGATCCAGAACATATGGAACATTGGGGAAGCTTTGACGCCCTTCGGCAGGGCTTTTTCGAGTTCGTTTCGAACATTCCCTTCTATGGCCTCGCCGTCTGCTGTTCCGATCACGCGGAGGTCCAGGCACTGGTCGGACGCGTCGCGGACCGCCGGGTGGTGACCTTCGGCTTCAACGCCCAGGCCGATGTCCGCGCCGTCAACCTGCGCTATGAAAGCGGCACCGCGGTCTTCGACATCGTGCTTCAGGCCGAACCCGCCGAGGATGGCGGCGCGCCGTCCATTATCGGTGGCTGCCGACTGCCGATGCCGGGCGATCATAACGTGTCGAACGCGCTTGCCGCCGTCGCGGTGGCCCGGCACCTCGGTATGAAGAAGGACGAGATCCGCGACGCGCTTGCCGCCTTCGGCGGGGTCAACCGCCGCTTCACCCGCGTGGCCGAGATCGACGGCGTGACCATCATCGACGATTACGGCCACCACCCTGTGGAAATCGCCGCCGTGCTGCGCGCCGCGCGACAGGCCGGCTCTGGCCGGGTCATCGCCGTACACCAGCCGCATCGCTTCTCGCGGCTGCATGCGTTGTTCGATGATTTCTGCACCTGTTTCAACGACGCCGACGTGGTCGCCATAGCCGAGGTCTACCCGGCGGGGGAGGCCCCGATCGCGGGCGCCGACCGCGACGCGCTGGTTGCCGGCCTGATCGCCCATGGCCACCGCCATGCGCGCGCGATCCTCGACGAGGAGGATCTGGCCCGGCTGGTACGCGAACAGACCCGGCCGGGGGACATGGTGGTCTGCCTCGGCGCGGGGACGATCTCGACCTGGGCGCACGGGCTGCCTGCGCGGCTGGAACGGTGACCGGGTGACGGTATCGGCGGTCTCCGCGCCCCGGGGCCGAGACGGGTCGGGACGCGGGATGATCCGCGGGCGGGGCCGTCTTCCGTCGTGCCCCGGGGGCTTGCGGCGCGCTCCGGGCAGGACTAGCTAGGCCGACATGACCGGACCCCTTCCACCCGTGCGCGGAACCCTCACCCCCGGCCGGCCGATGGCCGAGCTGACATGGCTGCGGGTCGGCGGGCCCGCGGACTGGCTGTTCCAGCCGGCCGATGCCGAGGATCTGTGCGGCTTTCTTGCCGCGCTGGCGCCGGAGGTGGCGGTTTTCCCGATCGGTGTCGGTTCCAACCTGATCGTCAGGGACGGGGGGCTGCGCGCCGTGGTGATCCGGCTGGGGCGCGGCTTCAATGCGATCGAGATCGAGGGCCGCAGGCTCCGGGCGGGCGCCGGTGCGCTCGATGCCCATGTCGCGCGGCGCGCGGCGGCAGCGGGGCTGGACCTGACCTTCCTGCGGACCATCCCCGGCTCGATCGGAGGGGCTGTGCGGATGAATGCCGGCTGCTACGGCCGTTACGTGGCCGATCACCTGGTTGCGGTCGACTGCATCGCACGTGACGGGCGCCCCCGGCGCCTCGGCGCGGACGAGCTGAAGCTTGGCTACCGGCATAGCGAACTGCCCGAGGGCTGGATCGTGACCGGCGCGGAATTCCACTGCCCCGAGGGCGATCCCGCGGATCTCGATACACGGATGGCCGGGCAGATCGCCGCGCGCGACGCCTCGCAGCCGACGCGCGAGCGCTCCGCGGGCTCGACCTTTCGCAACCCCGCCGGGCATTCCTCGACCGGGCGGGCCGATGACGTTCACGATCTCAAGGCATGGTCCCTGATCGAAGGGGCGGGGCTGCGCGGCGCGCAACTGGGCGGCGCCCGGATGTCGGAGAAACACGCGAATTTCCTCATCAATACCGGCAATGCAACCGCCGCCGACCTTGAAGCCCTGGGCGAGGACGTCCGAAAAAAAGTTTTTCAAGCCACCGGCTTGTTGCTAGAGTGGGAAATCATGCGTGTCGGCGAACCGGCGCCTGAGACGGCCGGCGGCGGCGCCGATACGGATGATACGGATGGTGAGACCGCCGCCCGCTGAGGCGGGCGATGGGCCGGATGGGTTCGGGGGGATATACGGGCGCCCGGGCCGATTGGCACTGACGGAGATTGGCACTGACGGAACGGCCATCTGCGTTAGGCCAGATCCGTGGCTGTGCAATCGCGGGGCAGCCCGCGCAGGCCGGAACCGGGGTCGACACCCGGCAGACGATGCGGGGCGACGAGCCCCGAGGAATAAGACCGGGGGCGAACCCCACGGAATAAAACCGGGGGCGAACCCCGGGATCTGAACCGGGGAATAACCCCGAGGAATGAAACCCGGGGGCACAACCCCCAGCAAGAGCCGGGGGCGAAACCCCGGCAGAGGCAGAAGAACGTGGCAGGCATGTCGGGCAGGACAGCCTCCAGAGTGGCGATTCTGATGGGTGGCGCTTCCGCCGAGCGGGAGGTGTCGCTTGTCACCGGGCGCGAATGCGCCCTGGCGCTCCGGGAGGCGGAATTCGAGGTGATCGAGCTGGACGCAGGGCCGGATCTGGCCGCGCGTCTGGCAACGATCGCCCCCGATGTCGTTTTCAACGCGCTGCATGGCCGCTGGGGCGAGGACGGCTGCGTCCAGGGCATGCTGGAATGGCTGCGCATCCCCTATACGCATTCGGGCGTCCTGGCATCGGCGCTGGCGATGGACAAGGGCCGCTCGAAGGCGGCCTACCGCGCCGCGGGCCTGCCCGTGGCCGAGCATGTCATCGCCCCCGCGGCCGAGGTCCGGACCCGTCACGTGATGGCGCCGCCCTATGTCGTCAAGCCCAATGCCGAGGGCTCCTCGATCGGGATCTATATCGTCGCCGAAGGGGCCAACGCGCCGCCCGCGCTGGCCGCCGACATGCCCGAGGAGGTCATGGTCGAGGCCTATGTGCCGGGGCGCGAACTGACGGTGACGGTGATGGGCGAGCGGGCGCTGGGCGTCACCGACATCGTCACTGACGGCTGGTACGACTACGACGCCAAGTACAAGGCCGGCGGCTCGCGTCACGTGCTGCCCGCCGATGTTCCCGCCGAAATCTTCGACGCCTGTCTCGATTACGCCCTGCGTGCCCATCGCACCCTTGGCTGCCGCGGTGTGAGCCGTACCGATCTGCGCTGGGACGAGGGGCGCGGGCTGGCCGGGCTGGTGCTGCTGGAGACCAACACCCAGCCCGGGATGACGCCCACCTCCCTGGTGCCCGAGCAGGCGCGCCATTGCGGCATCTCCTTCGCCGAACTTTGCCGCTGGATGGTGGAGGACGCCTCATGCCGGCGCTGAACCACATCCGCTCCGACGCGCCGAAGGGGATGCGCCGCGACCCGGCGCCCAGCAGGACGGCCTATCGGCTCAACCGGCTGTGGCTGACGCCCGCCTTCCGCCTCGCCGTCCGGGTGGGTCTTCCGCTGGTGGTTACGGGCGGCGCGGTCGCGCTCTATCTGGCCAGCCCGGCGCGACGCGACGCGCTGGTCTCGCAGGCGGTGGCGATCCGCACGGCGATCGAACATCGCCCGGAATTCATGGTTTCGATGATGTCGATCGACGGTGCCTCGCAGCCGCTGGCCGATGCGATCCGCAAGATGCTGGCGATCCCGTTTCCGGTTTCGTCCTTCGATCTCGACCTCAAGGCGCTGCG
>JASBUM010000271.1 GCA_030147905.1 Acidimangrovimonas sp. | reverse complement strand
CCGGCTCGATCCCTTCTACCCGATCGTCGACAGCGCGGCCTGGGTGGCGCGGCTGGCGCCCCTCGGCATTAGCCTCGTGCAGTTGCGCGTCAAATCCGACGACGAGGCCCATCTGAGCGCCGAGATCCTCGCCGCCCGCGCCGCCTGCGCCGCCCATGGCTGCCAGTTGATCGTCAACGACCACTGGCGGCTGGCGATCGATCTGGGTTGCGATTTCGTCCATCTCGGGCAGGAGGATCTCGACCGTGCCGACCGCGCCGCGATCCGCCGCGCCGGGCTGCGGCTGGGCGTCAGCACCCACGATCACGCCGAACTGGACCGGGCGCTGTCGCTTGCGCCCGATTACATCGCGCTGGGGCCGGTCTATCCGACGCTGTTGAAGAAAATGCCCTGGGCGCCGCAGGGGCTGGAGAGGGTAGGCGAATGGAAGCGCCGCGCGGGCCACCTGCCGCTGGTGGCGATCGGCGGGATCACGGCCGAACGCGCGCCGGGCGTTCTGGCGGCGGGCGCGGATTCCTGCGCCGTCGTCACCGATATCCTGCGCGCCGAGGCGCCCGAGGCTCGCTGCCGCCAATGGATCGCGGCCACGCGACCCGCGCCCGGGCGGACGGCCCCCCGCACGTCGGCGCAAGATTGCGAAGCGGCGGGCGAATGAACACCGCAGGCGCCTCGCCCGTCCCCGGGTCGCAGCGCCCGCGCGTCCTGGTCATCGCCGGCAGCGATTCAAGCGGCGGCGCCGGCGTGTTGCGCGATGCCGCCGCGATCGCGGATGCAGGCGGGGCCGCCTGTGTCGCCGTCACCGCCGTCACCGCACAGGGACCCGGGGGCGTGGGAACCATCCACGCCGTGCCCACCCATGTCGTCGCGGCGCAGATCGAGGCGGCCATGGCCGCCGGCCCCCTCGGCGCGGTGAAGATCGGCATGCTGTGGTCCGAACGCACGATCGAGACGGTCGCGCGGCTTTTGAATGCGCTGCCGGGCGTGCCGGTCGTGCTCGACCCGGTGCTGGCGGCCTCTTCGGGGCGGCGGCTGCTGCGCACGGGCGCGGAAGAGGCGTTGCGCGCGCTGCTGATCCCGCGCGCCACGCTGATAACCCCGAACCTGCCCGAAGCCCGCAGCCTGACCGCGGACACCGGCGGCGACCCCGTCGCCCTGGCGCGCGCCCTTCTGACCCTGGGGCCGGGGGCGGTGCTCCTCAAGGGCGGGCACGACCGCGGGGCGGAGGCGGTCGATCATCTGGTCTGGGCAGGCGGCGCGCGCCGCTTCGCAGCCCCGCGGCTGGCCGCCCGTTTGCGTGGCAGCGGCTGCGCGCTGTCCTCTGCCGTCGCCGCGCGCCTCGCCCGCGGCGCCGATCTGGCAACCGCCTGCCAGGGCGCCAAGGCGCAAGTGGGGGCGCTTTTTGCCGCCGCCGCGGCACCGGCGGTCTAGGACGCGGCCTTCCCTTCGCCGAAGTTTGGCGTTATGTCACCCGTGCCGGGCCGCCGCCCGGTGCCGGTCGCAGCCTACCCGGCGCCATAAAACAAGGACATGAACATGAAGACCCTCGTCGTCTGCTCGGGCGGGCTCGATTCCGTCTCGCTGGCCCATATGGTCGCGGCGGAGCGGGATTTGGCTGGGCTGATCTCCTTCGATTACGGCCAGCGCCACGTCAAGGAACTGCAATTCGCCCGCGCCGCGGCCGAGCGGCTGGGTGTGCCGTTCAAGCTGATCGACATGCGCGCAATCGGCGCCCATCTGACCGGCTCGGCGCTGACCGATGACCGCGCGGTGCCTGATGGCCATTATGCCGAAGAGACCATGCGCGTCACCGTCGTGCCCAACCGCAATGCGATCATGCTGGCGATTGCCTTCGGCGCCGCCGCCGCCGATGGGGCCGAAGCGGTGGCCACCGCCGTTCATGGCGGCGATCATTTCATCTATCCCGATTGCCGCCCCGGTTTCATCCGCGCCTTCGACGAGATGGAGCGCCTGGCGATGGACGGCTATGCCGCGGTCCGGCTTTACACGCCCTTCGTCGATCAGCCGAAATCGGCCATCGTCGCCGCCGGCGCCCGCCACGGCACGCCGTTTGCGCAAACCTGGTCGTGCTACAAGGGGGGCGCCCGGCATTGCGGTCGCTGCGGCACCTGCGTCGAGCGGCGCGAGGCCTTCGATCTGGCCGGCGTGCCGGACCCCACGGAATACGAAGACGCGGATTTCTGGCGCCAGGCGGTGGCGGAGGCGCGACGCTGATGTATCGCATCGCCAAGGAATTCGCCTTCTCCGCCTCGCACCGGCTGGGCGGCCTGCCCGACGATCACCCCTGCGCGCGCCTTCATGGGCACAATTACCTCGTGACCGTGGAACTGGCCGCGCCCGAACTCGACGCGACCGGCTTCGTCACCGATTACCGGGCGCTCGATCCGCTCAAGGACTGGCTCGACGCGACGTTCGATCATCGCCACCTCAACGATGTTCTCGGCCATGACCGCGCCACCGCCGAGGTGCTGGCCAAGACGATCTTCGACTGGGCCCACGCCCGCTGGCCGCGGGTCTCGGCGGTGCGGGTCAGCGAAACGCCGAAGACCTGGGCCGAATATCGGCCCGATCCGCGCCCCGCGCCCGAAGCCGACCCCTGGGCGGGCACCCGGGCATGAGCGATCTGCGCATCGCCGAGATCTTCGGCCCGACGATCCAGGGCGAGGGCGCGCTGATCGGGCGGCCCACCGTCTTCGTCCGCGCCGGCGGCTGCGATTACCGCTGCGTCTGGTGCGACAGCCTGCATGCGGTCGAAAGCCGTTTCCGCCACGAATGGGCGGCGATGACGGCCGATGCAGTGATGACGCGGATCGAGGCGCTGTCGGGCGGGCGGCCGCTGACCGTCACGATCTCGGGCGGCAATCCGGCGATCCAGGATTTCGGCCCGCTGATCGCGCAAGGCCGCGCGCGAGGCTATGATTTCGCGCTGGAAACCCAAGGCTCCGTCGCGCGAGGATGGTTCGCGGATCTGGCACTTCTGGTTCTCAGCCCCAAGCCGCCTTCCTCGGGCGAGCGCCCCGATTGGGCGGCGTTCGACGCCTGCCTGACCGCGGCCCGGAAGGCACCGCGCGTGCTCAAGATCGTCGTCTTCGACGAGGCGGATTATCTTTGGGCACGCGATGTCGCGGCGCGTTACCCCGAGCTCCCGGTCTATCTGCAACCGGGCAATCACACCCCGCCGCCGGCGGAGGCCGCGGATGCGCCGATCGACATTGCCGGGATCACCGAACGGATGGATTGGCTGGTTGCGCGCGCCTTGCAGGACGGCTGGTTCGCGGCCCATGTCCTGCCGCAATTGCATGTGCTGATCTGGGGCAACAAGCGCGGGGTCTAGCGGGGCCCCGGCCGTGATCGGCGGGGCGGCAAGACACCGCCCCGCCCAAGCCTTATTTCCGCGCGTTGGCCGCGTCGGCGAACTTGTTGGTATAGGTCTTGGTCACGTCGACATGGGCCTTGGCCACCGCCGGATCGCCGCCTTCGAACACCGCCAGAACCGCCTTGGCGCCCTTGGGGTCCATCTTGCCGTCGAGCGAATACATCGGCAGCGTGTTCTTCAACGCGGCCAGATAGGCCGCCTTGTTCTGACCCACCATCGCCGCCGGCATCTTGGCCATGATCTCCTCGGGCGTGTGGCTGTGGATCCAGCGCAGCGTATCGACCACCGCATTGACCATCGCCTGGGCTTCCTTGGGATGCTTTTGCAGCCAGTCGGTCCGGGTGTAGAAGGCACCGCCCGGATAGTTGCCGCCGAAGACCGCACGGGTGTCCTTCTCGCTGCGGGTATCGGTGAGGATGCGCAGATCCTTGTACTTGTCCTTCAGGATCGTCACCGCCGGATCCAGCATCACCGCAGCATCGATCCGGCCCTGTTCCATCGCCGCCACCGCGGTGCCGCCGAGACCCACCCCGATCACCGAGGCCGCGTCACGCTTCAGCCCGTTCTTCTGCAGCAGGTACTTCAGGAAGAAGTCGGTCGAGGATCCGGGCGCGGACACGCCCACCTTCTTGCCCGCCAGATCCTTGATCGAGGTGATCGATTTCGCCTTGTCGGGCGCCACCACCAGAACCAGCCCGGGGAAACGATCGTAGACGACGAAGGATTCCATCGCCTGGTCCTTGGCCGCCAGCTCCACGGTATGGTCGAAATAGCCCGACACCACGTCGGCCGAACCACCCAGCACGGCCGTCAGCGCCTGACTGCCGCCCTTGAAGCTGACCATCTTCACGTCGACCCCTTCCTTCTTGAAGAAGCCAAGCTGCTCGGTCAGCACCGTCGGCAGATAGCACAGGCAGCCCGCGCCGCCGATCGCCAGCGTCACCGCGGGCGCCGCGACGGCCGGCTGGGCCGCACCAAGTCCGCCCAGCCCGGCCGCAGCAAGCGCGAGCGCTAGCATCCGGCCCATCATGGTTCGTCTTCCCGATCCGGTCTTCATCATTGTCCTCTCCTCCTCGTTGATCTCTTCGTCCCCGGGCGCGCATCCCGCGCATTCGTCCTTGGGGAGCATGCAGACCGCCCGTGAAGCAGGCCGTGGGCCGGCCCGCCGGGCGTTCTCCTCACGGCCGCGCCGTACCCTCGGGCCGCCAGCGCAGCAACCGACGCTCGGCCAGCCCGACGCCCCAGTCGATCACCAGCACGAAGCCCGCCAGCACCACCATGCCGGCGAAGACGCCGGCGATGTCGAACATGCCCTCCGCCTGCTGGATCAGATAGCCGAGCCCTGCCGCCGATCCCAGATATTCGCCCACCACCGCCCCAACGACCGCAAAGCCGATCGAGGTATGCAGCGACGAGAAGACCCATGACAGGGCCGAGGGCAGATAGACGTGGCGCAGCAGCTGGCGTTCGCTCATCCCCAGCATTCGGGCATTGGCCAACACCGTGCGGTCCGCCTCGCGCACGCCCTGCACGACATTGAAGAACACGATGAAGAAGACCAGCGTGAAGCCCAGCGCCACCTTGGACCAGATCCCGAGCCCGAACCACAGCGTGAAGATCGGCGCCAGCACGACCCGCGGCAATGCGTTGGCGCCCTTCACATAGGGGTCGAACACGGCCGCCAGCATCGGCTTGCGCGCGAACCAGAACCCCAGGACCAGCGCCGCGAGCGTGCCGATCACGAAGGACAGCACCGCCTCCGACAGCGTCACCCAGAGGTTGTACCAGATCGTCCCCGAGACAAACCAGATCCAGATCTGCCGGACCACGTCCACCGGTGTCGAGAAGAAGAAGGCGATCGTCTTCGGATCACCGACCAGCCGGGTGGTCGAGGCAAGGTGCCAGATCAGAACCATCCCCGCCGCGATCCCGATCTGCGCCCCCAGACGCAATGCAGCGTTCATCGCGCACCCTCCCCCTCGATGCCGGCATAGGCCTTCAGCACCTCGTCCTTGAGCATGTGCCAGATATCGCGGTGCACGGCCTGGAACGGCGCGCTCAGCCGAATCTCGGAGATGTCGCGCGGCCGCGCCAGATCTATCGGAAAATCGCCGATGATCCGCGCCGCGGGGCCGGCCGACATGATGACCACGCGATCCGCGAGGGTGATCGCCTCCTCGAGGTCGTGGGTCACGAACAGGACCGCCTTGCGATCCTCGGACCACAGCCGCAGGAGCAGATCGCCCATCATCAGCCGCGTCTGCGCATCCAGCGGGCCGAACGGCTCGTCCATCAGGACGATGCGCGGGTCGCGGATCAGCACCTGTGCCAGCGCCACCCGCTTGCGTTGCCCGCCCGACAGCATGTGCGGATAGCGATCGGCGAAGCTGGCGAGCCCCACCCGCGCCAGCCATTCGCGCGCCTGCGCACGCGCCGCCCGCCGCGCCACACCAGCCGTTTCGGGGCCGATCGCCACGTTTTCCAATGCGGTCTTCCACGGCATAAGCGCCTCGCCCTGGAACAGGTATCCTGCCCGGGCATTGAGACTCGACAGCGGCGCGCCGAAGATCTCCACCCGGCCCGCGGCGGGCTGCAACAGTCCCGCCGCCGCATTCAGCAGGGTGGATTTTCCGCATCCGGTCGGGCCGACGATCGCCACGAATTCACCCGCCGCGACCGACAGTTCCGCATCGGATACGGCCCGGAACACGCCCCCTCCCGAAACCGGAAAGGCGATCGAGACACCATGCAGCGACACCGCCGGCGCCTGTCCCGAGACCGGATCCGGCTGCGCGCCCCGCGCCATCCCCCGCGCCGTCGACGCCGTCGTGCCTTCCGCGACGGCCGGACGTGAAAGCAACCGCCCGATCATCTGCGCGATTCTCCCGGTGCGGTCCCGGCCGGCGGCGCGGCGGGAATGGCTAGCGCCTGTTCGGCGGACCGCCTGAACGAGCCGGCCGCGCGTGCAACGCGCCCCGGGCTACGACGAAACAATGCCTGCATCGTGCTCCTCCGGGCCCGAGCCTAGCGACAGGCCGCATCGCCTTGCAAGACGGAAATCGCGCCTTCAGCCCGCACCCGGAATGCCCGCGCCGGTCAGCATCCCCGCGCCCGCCAGTGCCGCCCAGCCCGCGAGTTCGCCCAGCACCACCATCGCACCCAATACATCACCGGTGAGCCCGCCCAGTCGCCAATGCGCGAAGCCCGCGACGAGCGTCAGCATGACGAAGATCGCCGCGATCACCCAGACCGCCGCGGGCAGCAGCACCAGACCGGCCACGAGGCCGATCAGCAGGGCAGCCACGACCGGCGCCGCATGCGACGCCTGCGACGCGCGCGCGCCCAGCCCCTGCGGTCGCGCCGAAGGCATCAGATGCATGAAGCGCGGCAGCCCCCCCCGCGCGACCGCCGCGATTCCCGCCGCCCAGACCGGCGCCGCCAGCCCCGGCCCCGGCAGACCGGCCCAGTAGCCCGCGCGCAGCAACATCACCACGATCAGCGCCAGCGCCCCGAAGCTGCCCACCCGGCTGTCGGCCATGATCGCGAGCCGCCGCGTGCGGTCCGCGCCGGCTCCGGCACCATCGGCGAGATCGGCGATGCCATCCTCGTGCATCGCACCCGTCAGCGCCACCGCCGCGGCGATCGCCAGCACCGCCGCGGGCCATCGGCCCTGCCCCAGGATCAGGCCAAGGTCGAAGACCGTCCCCGCCAGCGCGCCGACCACCAGCCCCGCCAGCGGATAGGCCCACAGCGCCGCCCCCATTGGCGGCGGCACCGCGATGGTACCCATCGGCAACCGGCTGAGCAGCATCAGCGACAGGCGCGCCTCGTCGCGGCGCGCGACCGCCCAGCGCCGGACGCGGTCGCCACGCGCCGTCATGCGTCGCTGACGCCGGCCTCGGCGAAGGTCGCCATGCCGTTATGCGCCTCCAGCGCGGCGCGCAGGACCCCCAGCGCCACGGCCGCCCCCGAACCTTCGCCCAGACGCATCCCGAGGCTGAGAAGCGGCGCCTTGCCGAGCGCGGCCAGTAACCGGACATGGCCCGGCTCGGCACTGGCGTGACCGATCAGGCAATGATCGAGCGCGCCGGGAACCGGCCCCAGAACCGCGGCCGCCGCGGTGCAGATGAAACCGTCGAGGATGACCGGTATGCGATGGGCACGCGCGGCGATCACCGCGCCGCAGATGGCGGCCTGCTCGCGGCCGCCGAAGGCACAAAGCGCGGCCAGCGGCGTGTCGAGCGCGCCACGGTGACGGGCCATTCCGGCCTCGATCACCCGCGCCTTGTGCGTCAGCCGCTCCCCGCCGGAGCCGGTGCCGGGACCCACCCAGTCGGAGGCATCGCCGCCGAAGACCGCCTGTGCGAGCGCCGCGGCAACGGTCGAATTGC
>JASBUM010000266.1 GCA_030147905.1 Acidimangrovimonas sp. | reverse complement strand
TCCGGTTGTCGGCATCATCGCCAATGCGCATGTCCTGAACGAGAGCTACCACGTCCATGCCGGCGGGCTGATGAACTCGCAGGCGGTGGCAGACGTGGCGGGATGCCTTCCGCTGATCGTGCCCGCGGATCCGCGGCTGGTATCGGTCGAGGACCTGATGGAGCGTTGCGACGGCTTCCTGCTGACGGGGGGACGCCCCAACGTTCACCCTTCCGAATACGGCGAGGAGGCGACCGAGGCCCATGGCGCCTTCGACCGCTGCCGCGATGCGGTGACGCTGCCGCTGATCCGCGCCTGTGTCGAGCGCGGTCAGCCCTTCCTCGGTGTTTGCCGCGGGTTTCAGGAAGTCAACGTTGCCATGGGCGGCACGCTGCACCCCGAGATCCGCGACCTGCCGGGGCGGATGAACCACCGCATGCCGCCCGACGGCACGCTGGAGGAGAAATTCGCGCTTCGCCACCTGGTCGGCCTGACGCCCGGCGGGGTCTTCGCACGCCTCTTCGGGGCCGATCAGGTGATGACGAACAGCCTGCACGGGCAGGGCATCAAGCGCGCGGGCGAACGCATCGTGATCGAGGGCTGGGCGCCGGACGGCACTCCCGAGGCGATCCATGTCCGCGACGCGCCGGGTTTCACCCTCGCGGTGCAGTGGCACCCGGAATATCGAGCAGACCGGGATCCGGTGTCGCGCCCTCTCTTTGCTGCCTTCGGCGATGCCGTCCGGGCATGGGCCGGAAAGCGCGCGGCGCGCCGGGCCGAACCGGCCTGACCCCCTTCGGCAACAGGCCGCGCGTTTGGTGCGCCGGGGCGGCGCGGACGAGCGGAGCGGGTTGTCGGCGTGACGTGTGATCGCGGCCGTGCGACCGGGCCCGCGCATTGACCGGCCCGCAGGTGGTGCAGCGGCAAGGCGCGCGCGGCGCCGCGGGTTCGACAGGCGGGACCGGAGGGATGGCCTTGCGGCGCGTTCACGCGGGGCGTCGTGGCGGGCACAGCCGTCACGGCGGCGGGAATTCCCGAGGCGTCGCGACTTCATCCATTGAACCCGCCGGCGGCCGGTGCCAAGCATAGGCGAGGTTCCGGCCCGGCAGGCCCGCATGGCCGTCCATCGGCCCGGGCCGGGACCCGCGATCATCAGCGACGGAGGGGGCATGAAGCGCTCGCAGATCAATGAAATCATGGCAGAGGCGGAGGCGTTCATCGCCGGGTTCGGCTTTGTCCTTCCGCCCTTCGCGTGGTGGAGCGTGGACCAATTCCGTGAGCGTGCCGATGCCGCGCGCCACATCGTCGATGCGCGCATGGGATGGGACATCACCGATTACGGGCAGGGCGATTTCGACCGCCTCGGCCTGTTCCTGTTCACCTTGCGCAACGGCCGTCTGGCCGATCTCCAGCGGGGAGGGGGGATGTGCTACGCCGAAAAGCTGCTGATCAGCCGGCGTGACCAGATCAGCCCCACCCATACCCATGTCGTGAAGGCCGAGGACATCATCAACCGCGGCGGCGCAACACTGGCCGTCGAGTTGCACGGCTCGGATGCCGGGGGGCGTTTTGACGCCGGCGCCGGCGGCTCGGTCTGGTGCGACGGGCAGCGGCGCGATTTCGCGGCCGGTGAGGTCCTGATGCTCGCGCCCGGCGAATCGGTGACCCTGATGCCCGGGGACTGGCACAAGTTCTGGGGCGAGGGCGGCGACGTGCTGATCGGCGAGGTCTCGACGGTCAATGATGACGAGACCGACAATGTCTTTGTCGACCCGATCGGACGTTTTGCCGAGATCGAAGAGGACGAGCCGCCACGCCATCTTCTGGTGAGCGATTACGACCGCTGGCTGACCTAGGCCGCGCGCGACGCCGGACGCAGGTCGCGATGCACAGGGCCCGGCATCGCGCGGACCCTCCGGTGGCGGGGGGCTGTCTGCCCCCCGGTCCCCCCGAGGATATTTGCCAACGAAAGATGTGGCGGGGATGGTTTTGGCCGGGCGGGCCCGGGGTGTCGTCGGGGGCGTGACGGTGCCGGGTCACGGCCGGCGTCAGGTCACGGCCGCACGGCGGCGATAGGCGGGCCGGTCCCAGAGGCGTTCGGCCATGACGGAGGCAAGGACCTCGGCCGCACGCGCGATATCGGCGGCGTCTATGTAGAGCGGCGTGATGCCGAAGCGCAGGATGTCGGGGGCGCGGAAATCGCCGATGACGCCCCGGTCGATGAGCGCCTGCATGATCGCATAGCCTTCGGGGTGGCGGAAACTGACCTGACTGCCGCGCGCCTGCGGGTCGCGCGGGCTGGCGAGTTGGAGTTCGGGGCACCGCGATTCGACGGCCGCGATGAATTGCTGCGACAGTTCGACGGCACGGGTGCGGACCGCGACAATGTCGGCGAAATCCCAGACGTCGAGTGCGGCGTCGAGCGTGGCGAGTTGCAGGATCGGGGGCGTGCCGACGCGCATGCGCTCGATCCCGGCGCCGGGGCGGTAATCGGGATCGAAGGCGAAGGGCGCCTCGTGGCCGAGCCAGCCCGAGAGCGCGGGGCGGGCCTGTTCGGCGTGGCGGGGTGCCACATAGATGAAGGCCGGCGCGCCCGGCCCGCCGTTGAGAAACTTGTAGGTGCATCCGACCGCGAAATCGGCACCGCATTCGGCGAGCGCGACCGGAAGCGCGCCGGCCGAATGCGCGAGATCCCATATCGTGACCGCGCCCTCGTCATGGGCGCGCGCCGTCAGATGCGCCATGTCGTGGCGCCGTCCGGTACGGTAGTCGACCTCCGTCAGAAGCGTCGCCGCCACGGTGTCGTCGATGGCCCCGGCCACGTCTTCGGGGGCCACGACGCGCAGTTCGTAGCCCGCGCCCAGCATCCCCAGGAGTCCCTGCGCCACATAGAGATCGGACGGAAAGTTTCCGCTGTCCGAAAGCACCACCCGCCGGTCCGGGCGCAGCGCGAGCGCGGCGGCGAGCGCCTGATAGACCTTGATCGAGAGCGTGTCGCCCATCACCACGCTGCCCGTTTCCGCGCCGATCAGGCGGGCGATGCGGTCGCCGATGCGGCGCGGCGCCTCCATCCAGCCGGCGCGATTCCACGCGGTGATGAGCATGCCGCCCCACTCCTCGCGCAAGGTGGTGTCCAGACGCGCGGCGGCCGTTCGCGGCAGCGGACCGAGGGAATTGCCGTCGAGATAGGTCACTGCCCGGGGCAGATCGAAGAAGGCCCTGGTGCGGGCGAAATCGGTCATTGGTTCGTCCTCTTGCACGGCGATCGGCGGGTTCAGAACTGACCGCCGGAGATCTCGATCGCCTGTCCGTTGACGCTTTGGGCTGCGTCCTGGCAAAGCCAGAGCGCGGCCGCGGCGACCTCCTCGGGGGCGATCAGGCGGCCGTGGCGGTTGGCGCCGACCATGATTTCCATCGCCTCGTCGCGGCTGACCCCGGTGCGCTTGGTGATGGTCTCGACATTTTGCAGCACGATCTCGGTGTCCACATAGCCCGGGCAGAGCGCGTTGCAGGTGATGGCGGTGCCGAGGTAATCCTCGGAGAGGGCGCGCACCAGCCCGACCAGGCCATGCTTGGATGCGGTATAGGCGGCTGCGCCTTTCAGTCCCCGCACCCCCGCGACCGAGGAGACCGCGATCACCCGGCCCCAGCCTTCGGCGCGCATGCCGCCCAGGCATTCGCGGATCGTCAGGAATGCGCCGTCTAGGTTGGTGGTCATGATCCGGCGCCAGAAGGCCAGTTCGGTCTTGTGCACGGCGCGGCCCTCGGCGATGCCGGCGTTGGCCACGCAGATCGTGATCGGTCCATGCTTGCGGCTGGCCTGCTGGACGGCCGCGACGACAGAGGATTCGTCCGTCACGTCCATCATCACCGGGTTGAGCCCGTGGATGTCGCCCGCCTTTTCCAGAACGCCCGCGCGCCGGCCGGTTATGGTCACCTGCGCCCCGGCCCCGGCCAGCGCCCGCGCGATGGCAAGTCCGATCCCGGTGCCGCCGCCGGTGACGAGCGCGTGTCTGCCGTTCAAGCTCATCCGTCGCCTCCTCCATCCTGTCGCGGCGACGTTAGCGGCTGGGGCGGGCGGGTCAATCGGCAAGGTGACACGGGCGCCCGCGGGGGGCGCCCGAGTGGAGCGAAAGGCGTGCTGCGGGCGCGGGGTGACGGTCCGCGCCCGCCGGGTCCGGCACGCCGGGCGCGTCACATCTTCGCGTTGCCGCTCTGCGGGTCGAGCGGGAGTTTCGCTGCCGCCGGCCGGGACCAGTCGAACATCCCGTCGAGAGAGCCCGCGATGGCGTCGAAGGAACCTTGGCCAAGGCGCTGGCCGGCCAGCCAGTTGTCCTCGATGAAGCGCGTGACGGAGCTTTGATCGACCAGCGTGTGGTCGACGTAGTTGACCTTCGTCCAGGGCGAGACCACCAGCATCGGGATCCGCGTGCCGTAGCCGCAGCGGCCCTGCGCGGGCTTGCCGTCGACGCCCGGAAGCGCCGTGCCCTTGGCGCAACGGTCCCCGTTCAGGACGTCATAGCCCTTCACCGGGATCGCCGAAGGGTTCACCACGGCCGAAGCATGGTCATACCAGCCGTCGGAATCGTCGTAGGTGATGACCACGGCGGTGTTCTTCCAGTCCGGCGAGGCCTGCAGCGCGTTGATGACCTTGACGATGAAGGCCTGCC
Source organism: Acidimangrovimonas sp. (assembly GCA_030147905.1). Next base: position 4,430 of record JASBUM010000266.1, on the reverse strand, counting down.
CGTCGAGCGGATCGGAATAGCCCGCATGCCCGTCCTGATAGGCCGCCGCCTTGACGAAGGAGACCGCTGGCAGGTTCCCCGCCTTCAGCGCCGCATAGAAATCGGTGATGTCGTACTGGTGATTGGCGCCGCCGTCGTGGCTGGTGCCGATCGCCGACACCGAAGAGGGGCGCAGGTGCTTGGGGTTGGCGGTCGAGGGATAGTACTGGAAGGGCTCGTGGTGGGGGATGTAGTCGGGCAGCTTCACCTTGGTCACGGCCGAGGTCGAACTGCGCGTGCAGCCGGTGGTGCCGTTGGCATTGGTGGCCGAAAGATCGAAGCCGCCCTCGAACCAGCCCCAGGTGACGCGGCGTGCGTTCAGCAGATCGCCGATGTTGCGCCCCGTCATCAGCGCCGTCTGCCCGTGCGAGCAGACATCGCCGGTGGGATCGAGATCCGAGATCATCGTCCAGCCGCCGTTGCCGTCGGGCACGACCCGGCCCTTGTCGTAGGTGCCGTCCTTGGCCAGCTTGTAGCCCGGCGGCAGCGCGACGCCGTTGGTCTGCCCCGAGATCAGGTTGATCGCGCCCGGCGTCGAGGGGCCGAAGGTGGTGGAGAAGGCATTGTCGTTCATCGCGTAATGCTGGGCGTAGTTCCACAGCGCGGTGACGGTGTTGCCGTCGTAATAGCCCATCACCAGGTCGGGGGAGCCGAAGGCACCCTGTCCGTCCTTGCTGCCGCGGCCGGTGTTGGCGGGAAACCGGTCCATCTTGCCGCCATCGAAGGCCGCCTGCTCGGCGGTATAGCCATGGTCCTGGTCGGCGGTCGCTGCCTGCGCGCGGGTCAGCCGGAAGGGCAGCGCGGGTTTCGACGGATCGGCCTTGCTGCGGTTGGCATTGGTCTTCAGAAGTCCCGCGGAGGCCAGCGTGTCGATCGCGCCGGGGGTATCGGTCGCGGCATGAAACGCCGGCACACCGGCCGGATTCGCGGCCTTGGGGTAGGTCGCGAAATAATGGTCGAAGGAGACGTTTTCCTGAAAGATCACCACCAGATGCTTGATCGGTGTCGCGGTATTGACGGCGGTGTCACTGGTGCCGGCGCTGATCGCCGGCAGCGCCACCCCCGCGACAAGCGCGGCGGCGAGGGGAAGAATCGGTCTGGGCATGGGTCAACTCCATCGCTGAATTCAGCCGATGGCCGGGAAATGCGGGCCAGCGGCCCCTTTGACTTCCCCTGATCCTGTATCACGAAGATGACGCTGCACCCTCACGATAGCGTGATCTTGCGCCGCCTGCGCCGCGCGACCGGCTGTCCCCCCGGCTGTCGATGGTGAATGGTGGGAAATGCCGGGGCCATCCGCGGCAACCCTGCGCCGCCGGGGCCGGCCCCTTGGTCCTCCGGACGCGCCCCCATGGCCCGGCCCTGTGCCGCAGGCGTCGGACCTGCCGCGCATATCGCCGTGGCGTCCTAGCCTGCGTTGCCGCGGTCGGCGGCGGACAGGTCATAGCGCACCAGTCCCAACTCGCGCGCGGTGCCCAGCGCCAGGATCTCGCTGTCGAGGCCCAGCCGGTTCTGGAACCGGCGCAGCCCCGCGCGCGTCGGCGGGTCCATCCGCCCGGTCAACGGGCCGTTGTAATAGCCCCGCGCCAGCAGCGCACGCTGCAACGAACCGATGAAATCGGCGGTCATGACCGCGGGGCAGGGGGTACGGAACCAGACATGCGCGCGATCCTTGACGATACGCTGGTGCTCGATCGTGCGATAGACGGGTTCCTGCGCGGGGCTGGTTGCCGTTGCCGGGCGCGCGGGGCTGACCAGCTCGTGCACGGTCTCGGTCTCGACCACCGCCGGGGTGACGGCATCGGCCCAGCACTGGCCGGGCAGGTCGGAGGGTGGGGTGCGTGCGTCCGAACGGATGAGCTGACCGGCAAGCGAACTGTTTCCCAATGCATCCGGACGCAGAAGCGGATCGGCCGGCCGCGCACAGGCTGCCAGCGCCGCCAGCAGCAGAACGGCCGCGCCGCCTGCACGGCGTGGGAGCCTGGGCCGCGGGACGGACCCGGCCTGCGCGGCCGGGCCGGTCGCTCGTGTATCCGTTCCGGACCCGTTGGACAGGGAAAGCCCCGCTGGCGACGGATGCTTGCCGCCTTCCGCGAGCCTCGCGCGCCATCGGCGGCGGCGCGGCGCGGGGCGCGCCGAAGGAATCCCGTCCTGCATATTGCCTGCCCGCCTGCTGTTCCTGCCCTTGTCCGGGGCAGGATAACCCGCAGCCGATCGCGACGAAAGCCCGCGCGACACCCTCGCCTGGGGGCTGGCCGCGGCCCGCGACCTGGGCTAGACAACCCGCAAAGGGACCGGAGACGGAAATGGCGAAGATTACCTATGTCGAACATGGCGGGCGGGAACATGTGGTGGATGTTCCCAGTGGCTTGACGGTGATGGAAGGGGCGCGCGACAATGGCATCCCGGGGATCGAGGCCGATTGCGGCGGCGCATGCGCCTGCTCGACCTGCCATGTCTATGTCGATCCCGAATGGGTCGACCGGCTGCCCCGGAAGGAGGCGATGGAGGAGGACATGCTCGATTTCGCCTATGAACCCGATCCGGTGCGCTCGCGTCTGACCTGTCAGCTCAAGGTCAGCGACGCGCTGGAAGGGCTGAAGGTCTTCATGCCCGAGAAGCAGATCTGATGACCCGGCGGGGGCGGGCACCGGCGCTGATCGCGGCACTGGTGGCGGCCCTGCTCTTGCCCGGCGGGGCGAGGGATGCAGCCACGGCCGCGCCGGCGGATCCGGCGGCGGCTGCCATCACGGCCGCGCGCTATGTCGCGCCCACCACCCGCTATGACCACGCCATCCTTGGCGACGCGATCGAATACGGCGCGCTGGAGCTGACCCTTGCGGATGGCACGCGTCGGCGGATCGTCCTGCCCACGTCGCGCGTCTTCGAGGATGTCGCACCGCGGCTTGCCGATCTGGACGGCGATGGCCGGCCCGAGGTGATCACGGTCGAGACCAGCCTGAGCGCCGGCGCGCGGCTGTCGGTCTACGGGGCGGGCGGCCTGATCGCGGCGACGCCGTTTCTGGGGCGGACCCACCGTTGGCTGGCGCCTCTGGGGGCGGCCGATCTGGACGGCGATGGCCGGGTCGAGGTCGCCTATGTCGAAAAACCGCACCTGACGAAAATCCTGCGGGTCTGGCGATTTGTCGGTGGGCGTATCGTGCCGGTGGCGCGAATGCTGGGGCTGACCAACCACCGGATCGGTGAATCGACCATCGGTGGGGGTATCCGCCGCTGTTCGGGCATGCCCGAGATCATCCTCGCCTCGGGTGACTGGCGACAGGTAATGGCGGTACGGCTGGCGCAGGGACAGCTGCGCGCGCGGGCCATAGGCCCCTACCGCGATCGCCAGAGCTTTGCCCGCGCGCTGGCCTGCGGGCACTGAACGCGCGCGGGTCCGACCCCGCCCACGGGATGGCCGGTGACCGGGAAGAGCCTGCGGCGGAACCGACTGCAACGGAACGGACTGCGGCGGAACGGACTGCAACGGAACGGACTGCGGCAGAACGAAGGCGGATCGGACTGCGACGGATCGGACTGCGACGGATCGGAGGCGGCCTGCGGACCCCGACCGGAAATCGCGCGCCGCGGCGGCGGGGCAATGGCCCCCCCCCGCGCGGTCGCAATCGATCAGGCGCCGCCACCGGCGCGCGTCATGGCGGACGCGGAGGGAGGGGCAGGGGCGTCTTGCGCCCTATAGCGCCCGCCAGCCGATATCGCGGCGGCAGAACCCTTCGGGCCATTCGATCCGGTCGACCATCGCATATGCGCGCTCGCGCGCCTCCGCCAGGGTCGCGCCGCGCGCGGTAACGTTCAGAACGCGCCCGCCGGAGGCGTGGAAACGCCCTTCGCGCCGCTCGGTCCCGGCATGGAAGATCATGTTGTGGCTGTCCTTGCCGAGGTTGTCGAGCCCGCCGATCACGCTGCCCTTGGCATAGGCCCCGGGGTAGCCGCGGGCGGCCATTACCACGGTGATCGCGTGGTCCTCGGCCCATTGGACCCGGGCCTCGGCCAGCTGGCCCTTGGCGCAGGCCAGCATCAGATCCAGCGCCTGCGCTCCCAGCCGCATCATCAGCACCTGCGCCTCGGGGTCGCCGAAGCGGACATTGTATTCCACCAGCCGCGCGCGCCCCTCGGCGATCATCAGCCCGGCATAAAGAACGCCGCGATAGGGCGTGCCCCGACGCGCGAGTTCGCGAACCGTGGGCCGGATGATCTCGTCGAGCGCCTGCTGCGCGATCGAATCCGTCAGGACCGGGGCCGGTGAATAGGTGCCCATGCCGCCGGTGTTCGGGCCGGTGTCGCCCTCGCCCACGCGCTTGTGATCCTGCGCGGTGCCGACGGGCAGCACCGTCTCGCCGTCACACAGCACGAAGAAGCTGGCCTCCTCG
>JASBUM010000257.1 GCA_030147905.1 Acidimangrovimonas sp. | reverse complement strand
GCCGCCTTCCTCGGCGCGGGGCCGGTGGCGCAGGCGTTCCTGATCGCCTTTTCGCTTCCCAACACCTTCCGCCGCTTCTTTGCCGAGGGCGCGTTCAACACCGCCTTCGTGCCGCTCTACGCCAAGAAGCTGGAGGCCGGCGAGGACCCCCGCGGCTTTGCCGAGGAGGCGCTGGCCGGGCTCGGGCTGACGGTTCTGGGCCTGTGCGTCTTCGCCATCCTCGGCATGCCCGCGCTGGTCTATGCCATGGCGTCGGGCTTTGCCGGCGACGAGCGTTTCGTGCTGGCGGTACATTTCGGCCGCATCGCCTTTCCCTACATCCTGTTCATGTCGGGCGCGGCGCTTTTCTCGGGCGTCCTGAACGCCAACGGGCGCTTCATAGCCGCCGCGGCCGCGCCGGTTCTGCTCAATCTCTTCTTCATCCTGGCCATGCTCGTGGCCTGGCAGCTCGACTGGCAGATGGGGCTGACGCTGGCGTGGGTCACGCCGCTTGCGGGCTTCGCGCAGATGGCCGTCGTCTGGGCAGCCTGTGCGCGGATGGGCATGCCGATACGGCTGCGACGTCCGCGGCTGTCGCCGGACCTGCGCCGGCTTTTGCGGGTGGCGGCGCCTGCGGTGATGGCGGGGGGTGTGGTTCAGCTCAATCTGCTGGTCGGGCGTCAGGTGGGCAGCTTCTTCGACGGCGCCATCGCGTGGCTGAGCTATGCCGACCGGCTTTATCAGCTTCCGCTGGGGGTGGTCGGCATCGCCGTGGGCGTCGTCCTGCTGCCCGACATCGCGCGCCGGCTGAAGGCGGGGGATACGGCCGGGGGGCGCCACGCGTTCAACCGGGCGGCGGAATTCGGGATGTTCCTGACCCTGCCCGCGGCGGTCGCCCTGATCGTCGTACCCCATCCGCTGATCGCGGTCCTGTTCCAGCGCGGTGCCTTCACGCCCCACGACACCCAGCAGACGGCCCTTGCGCTGGCCATCTACGGCGCGGGTCTTCCGGCATTCGTCCTGCAAAAGGTGCTGCAGCCGCTTTATTTTGCGCGCGAGGATACCCGCCGCCCCTTCCGCTACGCCTGGCAGTCGATGCTGGTCAATGCCGCGATCGCCGTTCTGCTGGCGCCGGTCCTGGGCTTTGCCGCGGCCGCCCTGGGGACGACACTGGCGGGCTGGGCGATGGTGGTCCAGCTCTGGCGCGGGCGCGCCGACATGGGCGAGGCGGCCCATCTCGATGCGCGCCTGCGCCGCCGGCTGCCGCGGATCGCACTTGCGTCGCTTTTCATGGGCCTGTGCCTGGCGCTGGTCGCGCGCTGGCTGGGGGCGGCGCTGGCGACACCCGACCTGCGCTACGCCGCGCTCGCCGCGCTGATCGCGGTCGGGATGGGAAGTTACGGGCTGGGCGCCGTGGCGACGGGCGCGGTGCGGCTGGGCGAGTTGCGCGCAGCCTTCGCGCGCTAGCGCTGGCGGATCAGCGCGATCGCCCGGCGCACGCCGCCGGGACTGACGACGAACGACAGCAGAAAGCCCGTGGTGAAACCGCCCAGATCCGCGATCCATTCCTGGTTGCCCCCGAAGATCAGCCCGAACAGCAACTGGAAGCCGAGCAGGAAGCCCACCAGCCCGAAGGCGCCCATCCGGTTGCCGCCGCTGGCGCCCAGCCGGGTCCACATCAGGAAGGAAAAGCCGCCGATCAGCCCATAAACCGCGGGGTAGGCGCCGATCAGCGCGACGTTGGTCTCGGCAAACAGGCCGTAGGCCACCGCCCCCATGACACCCGAGACATAGAACAGTACCAGCACCGCCCATGGCCGAAAGACGTCGGAGACATATTTGCCCAGCGCCAGGATGAAGGCCACGACGAAGAGCGCGTGCATGGGGCTGTAATGGACGAAGATGTAGCTCACGAGCCGCAGCATCTCGTGCCCCGGATAGACCTGGTTCGTCAGCATCCAGCGGAAGATCGGCGCGGAGAAGCCGTATTGCTCGATCGCCAGCACCCGCCAGCCGATGCCCGAGGGTCCGCCGATCAGGCCGTAGGAGGCAAGGCTGAGCACGATCTCCACCACCGCGATCGGCAGCGCCAGCAGCCAGACCACGCCTGGAAGCGGATTGAGAGGATGCGCATTGTGATCCAGATCCATCGGCCGGTCCCTTGGTTGACGCCCTGCGCGCCCAGCGATAAGCGGTCAGGACGGAATTATCCAGACGGAGTGTCACATGAGCGATGCGGCCGACCGTGGACGGGACCGGAATGCGACTTTCGCGCCGCGCGTCTTCTCGGGCATCCAGCCTTCGGGCGGGCTGACCCTGGGCAATTATCTTGGCGCGCTCAAGCGTTTCGCCGAGAAGCAGAACGCGGGGATCGAGACGATCTATTGCCTCGTCGACCTGCATGCCATCACCGTCTGGCAGGATCCCGAGAAGCTGCGCCACCAGACGCGCGAGGCGGCGGCGGCCTTCATCGCCTCGGGCATCGACCCGGCGCGTTCGATCCTCTTCAACCAGTCCCAGGTGTCGGGCCACGCGGAACTGGCCTGGATATTCAATTGCGTCGCGCGGCTGGGCTGGATGAACCGGATGACCCAGTTCAAGGACAAGACCGCCGGCAAGAACGCCGAGAATTCATCGCTCGGCCTATACGCCTATCCGGCGCTGATGGCGGCCGATATCCTGCTTTACCACGCCACGCAGGTGCCCGTGGGCGAGGATCAGAAACAGCATGTCGAACTGGCCCGCGACATCGCGGCGAAGTTCAACCACGATTTCCGGGTCGATTTCTTCCCGATGACCGAACCGGTGATCGAGGGCGCGGCGACGCGGGTGATGAGCCTGCGCGACGGGTCGAAGAAGATGTCGAAATCCGACCCCTCGGACATGAGCCGGATCAACCTGACCGATGATGCCGACACGATCGCGCAGAAATTCCGCAAGGCCCGCACCGATTCTGCGCCGCTGCCGTCGGAACCCGCCGGCCTGAAGGATCGTGCCGAGGCCCGCAATCTGGTGAACATCTATGCCGCGCTTTCGGGCGCGAGTGTCGACGAGGTGCTGCGCGACTTCGGCGGCCAGGGCTTTGGCACGTTCAAGCCGGCGCTGGCGGAACTCGCCGTCTCGGTGCTGGCCCCGATCTCCTCGGAAATGCAGCGGCTGATGGCCGATCCGGCGGAAATCGACCGGATCCTTGGCGAAGGGGCCGAAAGGGCCGACGCGATCGCGACACCGATCCTCGAACGCACGCTGGACATCGTCGGCATGGTCCGGTCGCGCCCCCGCCGGGGTTGACGGCCAGCGGCGCCGGCATCAACGGGCCAAGGGCAACGGCGAGGGTCGATACCGCGCGGTCCGGGCCACCCTGCGGCTGCCGTCCCGCCTCCGACGCGGCAGGTACGGGCCTGCCGCCGCTCGATTGCGCCCGCCATCATGCCATAAAAGCGGCGGCCGCGCGGTTGAGGCGGGGCCGCCGAGTGGAGCGGGCGCCAGGCGCCCGGCCCTGAGGGATCCGAAACTGACGTCCGGGTCGTCGGGGGTCAGATCAGCCGAACTTGCGTTCCGATCTTGGCCAGCTTGAAAAGACGGGTGATGTCCTCG
>JASBUM010000255.1 GCA_030147905.1 Acidimangrovimonas sp. | reverse complement strand
TCGGACGCACCGGCAATACCTGGGGCTGCGAGACCTATGATTTCGTGCCCGATGCGATCATCTCGTCGAAGAACATCACCGCCGGCTTCTTCCCGATGGGCGCGGTGATCCTCGGGCCGGAACTGGCGCAAAGGGTCCAGGAGGCGGCTGAGGCGATCGAGGAATTCCCCCATGGATTCACCGCCTCGGGTCATCCGGTTGGCTGTGCCGTCGCGCTCAAGGCGATCGACGTCGTGATGAACGAGGGTCTGGCCGAGAATGTGCGCAAGCTCACGCCCAGGTTCGAGGCCGGGCTGGCGCGGCTGGCCGAAAACCCCAACATCGGCGAATGGCGCGGCAAGGGTCTGATGGGCGCGCTGGAGGCGGTGAAGGACAAGGACAGCAAGACGCCCTTCGATTCCAGCCTTTCGGTGTCGGAACGCATCGCCAACACCTGCACCGATCATGGGCTGATCTGCCGGCCGCTCGGGCAGGCGATCGTGCTTTGCCCTCCCTTCATCCTGACCGAGGCGCAGATGGACGAGATGTTCGACAAGCTCGAAGCGGCGCTGAAGAAGGTGTTCAAGGAAGTCGCCTGATCCGACCCGGAACGGCGGCCCCGGAACGACGGCCCCGGAACGACGGCGGGGCCGCCCGGCGCGGCCCGCGCCCCCCAAGCCGCGGCCCGGGTCATGTCCGCCGGCCGATGCCCGATCCCGTGCGGGCGCCCTGCCCCGCATGCGCGCGCGCGCGCGCGCCCCGCGTGATGACAGTCTGCCGCGTGAGGCTCAGAGCTTGGACAGCTTCGCCTGAAGCTCGGCCAGTTGGCGCTCAGAGCTTGGACAGCTTCGCCTGAAGCTCGGCCAGTTGGCGCTTGATCTCGGCCAGTTCCGCCGCACTGTCCGAGGACGCCGGAGCGGCGGGCTTCGCGGCCGTTTCCTCACGCCAGCCGGACATCATCTTCTGCAAGAAGGCCTGCTGCTGGCGCTGCATCGCCTCAAGTCCGGGCATGGTCGCGATGGGATTGGGAAAGGTAGAGAAATTCTCCATCATCTTCGACTGGCTGTTGCGCAGCATCTCGAAGGACATCGCCAGGAACTGCGGCACCACACTTTGTGCCTGACTGGTGTAGGAGCGCACCAGATCCGTCAGGACCGTGATGGGCAGTACATTCTCGCCCCGGCCCTCGTGCTCGGCAATGATCTGCAGCAGATATTGCCGGGTCAGGTCATCGCCGCTTTTCAGATCGATGATCTGAACTTCGCGGCCATCACGGATGAAGCGCGCGATATCCTCCAGCGTGACATAATCGCTCGTTTCGGTGTTGTAGAGCCGGCGGCTGGCATAGCGCTTGATCAGCAATGGCTTGGCGTCTTCGGCCATTCTTTCCCCCTGGCTCCGATCGCTGTGACCCCGAAGCTTAAGCGGGTGCGGCGAAAAAACAACCGCAAAGCGGCACCGCGGCATCCGCCATGTGCCGGCTGCAACGCCGCGCGATCCACTGGCCGCGCCGCGGGGGTGGCCGAACAGGGCCGCAAGGATGCCGCGCGGTGAAAAATTGAGACGGGACGACAAAAGAAAGGGCGGGCCAAAGCCCGCCCCAAGGGTCCGCGGGGAGGAGAGCGCGAACCCCGTGATTCCGTTTCGGCCGGCGCCCGGCCGACGCCTTTACTTCGCGGCCGCAGCGGTCTTGCGGGAATTGGCCGCAGCTTCGGTGGTCGCCTTCTTCACCGCAGCGGTGGCGTCTTCCTGAATGTCCTTGCCGGCGGCAAGCATCAGCTCGACCGTTTCCATCTGGACCTTCTTGGCCACTTCCGCGAAAGCCGCCAGATTCTCGGCCGCCAGTTCCGCCGAGGCCGAGGCGAAATCGCCCGCCGCCTTCGAATAATCGGCCGGATCTTCCTTGGCCTTGGCCATCTCGCCCATCCGGGCAAGGGTGTCCTTGGTCCAGCGGCTCGAGATCTCGTTCGACTTCTCGGCCGCTTCCAGCGCGACGCGGGTCATCTTCTCGCCCAGCGCGGCCGAGGTCCTGAAAGCGCCCTGGAAGGCGCTCGTGTCCATCGGGAACGCGGCCATCATGTCCTGCATCACCTTGGTGTAGTCCTGGGTCTTCGCCATGATCGTCACTCCATTACTTCCGGGCCCGCAGGCCCGCACAACTTTCGGCGGGTCCTGCCCGCTTGCAATCATGAAGATAGTTGCTGCGCCGCAGCATTTCAAGGGTATTTTCTGCGTCGCAGCATCGACCATCAAGCCTCTGGAATCGCCGGCCTATTGGATGCGGCAACGTAATCGCCGGGCTCCGAGGACAGCACGGGATGGGCCGAATCGCCCAATGCCCGCGCCGCCACCCGCGCCCCGGCACGGCGCGAAAGCCATTGCTGCCATGCCGGCCACCAGGACCCTTCGTGGCCCTCCGCCGCGGCCAGCCAGGCATCGGGGTCGCGAAGATCGCTGCCGCCGGTGTAATAGCCGTATTTCCGCTTGGCCGGCGGGTTGACGATGCCCGCGATATGCCCCGAACGCGACAGCACGAAGGTTTTCGAACGCGACCCGAAACGCGCGATCCCGCGCATGCTGGAACGCCAGTTGGCGATATGGTCGGTCTCGCAGGCGACGGTGAAGACGGGCTGGGTGATGTCGCGCAGCCGCACCGTCTCGCCGAGAATGGAGAACCCGCCCTGCGCA
>JASBUM010000244.1 GCA_030147905.1 Acidimangrovimonas sp. | reverse complement strand
CCGAACAGCCCCATCAGGGCGACCACCTGGGTGGCGTCGGGCCCGGTTCCCGGCAACAGCAGCGACGGCACCGCCAGAAGGACCATGACCAGAACGGCACGCACCAGCGCACCCGGAATCCGTTGGATCACTGCCCTGCTTCCCTCAATACGCTCGGGGGCGATGCGTCGCCGCCCCCTTTTCTTACTTGGGTTACGCCAATTGTGGCGGAGTGCCTCAAACTTGCCCAAGTTTTGCCTACTTTCGCTTAGCGGATCAATGCCTGCGTTAAGAAAACCCTTTTCCTTTGGCCATTTGAGGGAAAATCTGGTGCCGCATTGCATCAATTTTGAAGCAAAAAAAGGGCCGCCAGCGCTGGCGGCCCTCAATTTCGCCATAATGGTTAACGGCTAGACCCAGGGCCGGGCCACCGCCGCCCCGGCTTCGTACCGGTCGATCGCCGGAGCCTTCTCCAGCGTCAGGCCGATATCGTCGAGCCCGTTGAGCAGACAATGCTTCTTGAACGGATCGACCTCGAAGGCGAAGCTCCGGCCATCGGACGCCGTCACCACCTGGGCCTCGAGATCGACGGAGATGCGGGCATTGGCGCCCTTCCGGGCGTCCTCCATCAGCGCGTCGACCGCAGCCTTCGGCAGCACGACCGGCAGGATCCCGTTCTTGAAGCAATTGTTGTAGAAGATATCGGCGAAGCTGGTCGAGATCACGCAGCGGATACCGAAATCCAGAAGCGCCCAGGGCGCGTGTTCGCGGCTCGATCCGCAGCCGAAATTGTCGCCCGCTACCAGGATCTCGGCCTGGCGATAGGCCGGCTGGTTGAGCACGAAATCCCCGATCTCGTTGCCGTCCTGGTCATAGCGCATCTCGTCGAAGAGATTCTTGCCCAGCCCGGTGCGGGCGATGGTTTTCAGGAATTGCTTGGGGATGATCATGTCGGTGTCGATATTCACAAGCGGCATCGGCGCCGCGATCCCCGTCAGCGTGGTGAATTTTTCCATCGCTCAGACCTCCTCGCCCGTCAATTCGCGCACATCGGTCAGATGCCCGGTCACCGCCGCCGCCGCGGCCATCGCCGGGCTCATCAGATGGGTGCGGCCGCCACGGCCCTGGCGGCCCTCGAAATTGCGGTTCGAGGTGGCCGCGCAGCGCTCGCCCGGCGCAAGTTGGTCGGGGTTCATCGCCAGACACATCGAGCAGCCGGCCAGCCGCCACTCGAAGCCGGCGTCGATGAAGATCTGGGCCAGCCCCTCGGCCTCGGCCTGTTCGCGCACCAGCCCCGATCCGGGCACCACCATCGCGCGCATGCCCGGCGCGACCCGGCGCCCCTTGAGCACCGCCGCGGCGGCGCGCAGATCCTCGATCCGGCCGTTGGTGCAGGAGCCGATGAACACCGTGTCGATCTTGATATCGGTCAGCCTGGTGCCGGGCTTGAGCCCCATATATTCCAACGAGCGTTTCGCCGCCTCGACCTTGCCGCCCGTGAAGCGTTCGGGATCGGGCACTTCGGCGGTGATCGGCAGTACATCCTCGGGGCTTGTGCCCCAGGTGACGACCGGCGCGATATCCTCGCCCTTCAGCGTCACGACCTTGTCGAAATGCGCGCCCTCGTCCGAGAACAGCGTTTGCCAATAGGCCAGCGCCGCCTCCCAGGCCGCGCCCTTGGGCGCATGCGGCCGGCCCTTCACATATTCATAGGTCTTCTCGTCGGGCGCGATCAGCCCGGCGCGGGCGCCGCCCTCGATCGCCATGTTGCAGACCGTCATCCGCCCTTCCATCGACAGATCGCGGATTGCCTCGCCGCAATATTCGATGACATGGCCGGTGCCGCCCGCGGTGCCGGTGGCGCCGATCACCGAAAGCGTGATGTCCTTGGCGGTGACGCCGGGACGCAGCCTGCCGGTGATCTCGACCTTCATGTTCTTCGATTTCTTCTGGATCAGCGTCTGCGTGGCCAGCACATGTTCGACCTCGGAGGTGCCGATACCGTGGGCGAGCGCACCAAAGGCGCCATGGGTCGCGGTGTGGCTGTCGCCGCAGACCACCGTCATCCCCGGCAGGGTCCAGCCCTGTTCGGGGCCGACGATATGGACGATGCCCTGACGGATGTCGTCGACCGGATAATAGTGGACGCCGAAATCCCTCGCGTTCTTGTCGAGCGCGGCGACCTGGATGCGGCTGTCCTCGGTCATCTGATCGGGGTTTTCGCGGCCGGGCGTCGTGGGCACGTTATGGTCCGGCACGGCGATGGTCTTTTCTGGGGCGCGCAGCTTGCGCCCGGTCATGCGCAGCCCCTCGAATGCCTGTGGGCTGGTGACTTCGTGAACGAGATGGCGATCGATATAGATCAGGCAGGTGCCGTCCTCGGCCTGATCGACGACGTGGTCGTCCCAGATCTTGTCATAGAGGGTGCGGGGTGCGGACATGGCGCGTTCTCACATGATGAAGTTAGCAGGGGATCAATTCGGAAAGCCCCGTTCCGGACGGAGCAGCCGCGGGCGCGCAGCGACATGCGCGCGCACCCGGCATCAAAGTCGCGCCAGTACCGAGCGCGCCGCGCCGAAGAAGCGCCAGGGCAGCCGGGCGCGATCACCGATGTCGAAAATGCGTTTCATCGCCCGACCTTCTACGCGCGAAAACAACCGCTGGCAAGCGCGACCACGCTGCGCGCGCTTGGCCTCGGGGCGCGAATATGCGCAAGATCGCACGAGGCAGAGCGACGGCGACCGCGCGGGGACGAACTCGGCGGCGAGCTTCGGCGGCGAGCTTCGGCGGCGATCGCGGGGAACGGGCACGAATGAACCAGCTGGCACCGATCATCGACAGCAGCAAGGGCTTCCTAGATCAGGTGCTCAACCGGCTCGGCACGCTGGTTCTCTTCGCCCGCCTCGATCAGATCGCGATCCTGGTCGGCGCCTTCGTGATCGCCCATCTCGTGCGCCATTTCGCGGCACCACCGCTGCACCACTGGATGCGCGGGCTGGAGGGCCGGCCGAAATGGCAGCTGCGGGTGCTGATCCTGCTGCACCAGCGGCTGCGCGCGCTGGTCTTCGTAGCGCTCGCATGGGCGGCGGTGGCGGGGATCATGCAGCTCAACCCGTTTCCCTCGCGGCGCTACCTGATCGAGGTGATCGCGACCCTCGCCACCGCCTGGCTGGTGGTGGCGCTGGCGGCGCGGATGATCCACAATCGGCTGCTGCGCCGCATCGTGTCCTGGGGCGCCTGGGCCTATGTGACGCTGCATATCCTCGGGCTGGTGGATCCCACCGCGACCTTCCTCGACAACCTCGCCGTCTCGCTTGGGGGCGTTCGCCTGTCGGCCCTGGCGCTTCTGAAGGCGCTGGTCGTCACCGGTATCCTGCTGTCGCTCGCGCGGATGATCTCGCAGCGCGCGGCCCATCAGATCCATGGCAACGAGGATCTTTCGCCCTCGATGCGCGTCCTGGCGGTGAAGCTGATGCAGGTCGGCCTGTTCGGCGCGGTCTTCTTCATCGCGCTCAAGGTCATCGGCTTCGACCTGACGGGGCTTGCCTTCCTCTCCGGAGCGATCGGCGTGGGCCTGGGCTTCGGGTTGCAGAAGGTGGTGTCGAACCTCGTGTCGGGGGTCATCATCCTGCTCGACAAGTCGGTGAAGCCCGGCGACGTAATCAGCCTTGGCGACACCTTCGGATGGATCGCCTCGCTGGGTGCGCGCTATGTCTCGGTCGTCACCCGGGACGGCAAGGAATACCTGATCCCGAACGAGGATCTGATCACCGGCCAGGTGGTCAACTGGTCCCACTCGAACGATTTCGTCCGGCTCGACCTGCATTTCGGCACCGCCTATGCCGACGACCCGCACAAGGTGCGCAAGGTCGCGATCAAGGCCTGCTCGAGCGTCGAGCGGGTGCTGGCCTCGCGGCCGCCGGTCTGCCATATCGTCGCCTTCGGCAACAGCTCGGTCGATTACATCCTGCGCTTCTGGATCCGCGACCCGGCGGCGGGTCTGACCAATGTCCGCGGCGACGTGTTCCTTGCGCTTTGGGACGCATTCAAGGAAAACGACATCACGGTGCCCTTCCCGCAGCGCGAGGTGCGCGTGCTGGACGGCAGCCGGCTCGCACTGGCGCGGGCCGCCCGCGAAGGCGGCGGCGCGGAGGTCGAGGATGAAGGCAACCAAGGTGACGGACCCCGCCCATGACATACCGTCCAGTCCTGCGGCCGCTGATGCTGACCGCCGCTCTCGCCCTTGTGCCGGTCGCGGCGCCGGCGCATGGCGATCGTGATCCACTGCACGCCGATCCCGCCGGCATCCGCGTGACGCTGGCGCTTCCGGCGGGCTTTGCGCTTTTGCCCGGCAGCGCGCGGCTTGAATTCACGCTGACCAACCGGCGCGACGGCACCAGCCGCAATGCCGTCGTCGCTCTGGTACCGGACGCCACCCCCGCCCCTGCCACCCCCGCCCGAGCCGAGCCTGCCGGAGCCGAGCCTGCGGGAGGTCCGGGCACCGGCCCCCGGCCGATCCGCCTGCGGATCTCCACGGGCGGACAGGCCGCGCTTGACGCCCTGCGACGCACGGGCAGCCGGTGGCAGGCCGCCGGCCAGCCGGCCCAAAGCGCGCTGACCACGCTTTTCACCCCGTGCCGCGAGACCGCGACGGCCGATGCGCGCGCGCCGCTGGCACTGTGGCTGCGGTTGCGTCCCGAAGGGCCGCGGCTCGATCTCGTGGCGCGCGGTACGAGCCTTGCGCATTTCATCCTCGACCGGAACCTGACGATCCCCGATTGCCGACCGGCAGCGGCGGGATCGGGCCGGCCCGCCACCGCCTCGGCGCCGTCGCATTGAGATTCGGTGCGTGCGATGCTATTCTGTTGCTACCCAGCGCCGGGGTCCTGTCGGCGCCCTTCCAGGAGGACAATGTCCTGTCCCATCTCATGCCCGCAGCCGGCGATACGGCAGCAAAGAGGGCGCCCATGATGGCGCCCGACGACGACATCCCCAGTGAAAGTTTGCTCAAGAGCGTGCTGGCGTCGCTTGACGACGACAAGGCCGAGGACGTGGTCACGATAGACCTGCGCGGCCGCTCGGACATGGCCGATTACATGGTCGTGTGCTCGGGCCGCTCCAGCCGGCAGGTCACGGCGATCGCCGAGAAGCTGGTCGACCGGCTCAAGACGGCCTATCGCCGGATCTGCAAGATCGAGGGCAAGGAAACCGGCGACTGGGTCCTGATCGACGCCGGCGACATCATCGTGCATGTCTTCCGGCCCGAGGTGCGCGAGTTCTATCAGATCGAGAAGATGTGGCTTCCCGCGCCCGAGCGCGCCGCACGCAGCTGAATGCGCGTTCATATCTGCGCGGTGGGGCGGCTTCGCGCCGGCCCCGAGCGCGATCTGACCGATGATTATCTGGCCCGTTTCGACCGGATCGGCCGCGGCCTCGGACTGGGTCCCGCCGCGGTGACCGAGGTCGAGGGACGCAAGGGCGGCGGCAGGGCCGACGAGGGCGCGCGGCTGGCGCGCGCACTGCCCGGCGGGGCCGTCCTCTGCGCGCTGGACGAACGCGGACGCGAACTGGACTCGCCCGCCTTCGCGGCATGGCTGGCCGAGCGGCGCGACACCGGGGCGCAGGATGTCGCGTTGATCATCGGAGGGGCCGATGGCCTTGCGCCGGATCTGGTCGCGCGGGCCGACCTGAAACTGTCACTGGGTCCGATGGTCTGGCCGCACATGCTGGTGCGGGCGATGCTTGCCGAACAGCTCTACCGCGCCGCCACCATCCTTGGCGGCAGTCCCTATCACCGCAGCTGACGGCCACGCGGCCCGAAACCGGCCGGCGCGACGGCCGGGCCGCCATCGGCAGGACGTGCAGCATGCCCCCGCGCCCATGGCGACAGCCGCCCTTCCCGGCGGCCAGCGGTGCCGCGGGCGGACCTCCGCCTCGAAATGCCCCCCCGCGCACCGGCCCGGCCTTCGCGATATCGCCCTCGCTCGCGCCTCCTCGCCCGAGCGTGAGCGGGCCGGGTGTTGCCGGCCGCCGCGCGCAACCGTAGAAGAAGTCAGGAACAGTGAAGGCATTCGTGATGGCCCATCCCAAACCCGTGGTCCTGTGCATTCTCGACGGTTGGGGGCTTTCACCCGATCGCGAGGCCAATGCCCCGGTGCAGGCCCACACCCCGAATTTCGATCGCATCATGGCCGAATGCCCGCATGCGAGCCTTGTTACCCACGGCCGCGACGTCGGCCTGCCGCGGGGCCAGATGGGCAATTCCGAGGTCGGGCACATGAACATCGGCGCGGGGCGCGTCGTGGCCATGGATCTGGGCCGAATCGATGCCGCGATCGAGGACGGCAGTTTCGCGAGCAACGAGGCACTGCAGGACTACATCGCCGCACTCGGCGACAGCGGCGGCGCCGCCCATCTGATGGGTCTGGTCTCGGACGGGGGGGTGCACGGGCATCTCGATCACCTCGTCGCCGCGGCCAGGGTTCTCGCCGATGCCGGGATCGCCGTCGCCATACACGCGGTAACCGACGGACGCGACGTGGGCCCGACCACCGCGCCCCGTTTCATCGAGGCCCTCGGCGCGGCGCTACCCGATGGCGCCCGGATCGCCAGCGTGTCGGGTCGGTATTTCGCCATGGACCGCGACAACCGCTGGGACCGCGTGGAGCGCGCCTACCGCGCGATCGTCGCAGGCGACGGGCGCAAGGCCGGCAGCGCGGCCGAGGCCGTGAAGATGGCCCATGACGCCGGCGAGACGGACGAGTTCATCACCCCCGCGGTAATCGGAGACTACGCCGGCGCAAGGGACGGCGACGGCTTCTTCTGCCTCAACTTCCGCGCCGACCGCGCCCGCGAGATCCTGCTTGCCGTGGGCGCGCCCGATTTCGACGCCTTCGACACCGGCAAGCGGCCGGAGTGGGCGGCCCTTCTGGGGATGGTCGATTACTCGGACCGGCACGACCGCTTCATGACCGCGGTCTTTCCCAAGCAGGTGGTTCGCAACACGCTGGCCGAATGGGTGTCGGCCCATGGCCTGCGCCAGTTCCATGTCGCCGAGACCGAGAAATATCCCCATGTCACCTTCTTCCTGAACGGCGGCCGCGAGGCGCCGTTCACCGGCGAGACGCGCCATATGGCACCCAGCCCCAAGGTCGCCACCTACGACCTGCAACCCGAGATGTCCGCCGAGGAGGTCGCCGACGATCTGGTCGAGGCGATCGGCGCGGGCTACGACCTGATCGTCGTCAATTTCGCCAACCCCGACATGGTCGGCCATACCGGCAGCCTGCCGGCCGCGATTGCTGCCTGCGAGGCCGTGGACAAGGGCCTTGGCCGTGCGCTCGCTGCGCTGGAGCGCGCCGGCGGCGCGATGATCGTTACCGCGGACCATGGCAATTGCGAACTCATGGTGGACCCCGAGACCGGCGGCCCCCATACCGCCCATACCACCAATCCGGTGCCGGTGATCCTCGTCGGCGGCCCCGCGGGCGCGAAACTGACGAAGGGACGGCTCGCCGACCTTGCGCCGACGCTCCTCGCCCTGATGGGGCTGGAGACGCCGCCGGAGATGACCGGCCAGAGCCTGATCGCCGAATGATCTCGACGCCGCGCCATGGCTCCGACCGCGACCGGCCGATGAGGCGACCGACGGCGCACTGGCATGCGCGGCACGCAGCGCGGATTACCGCATTGTTTCTCGCAACCCTGCTGCTGCCGGCCGGACCCGGCATGGCGACCGCCACGGCCCGGCCTCAGGCGCAATCCGGCACCGGCGCCTCCGGGGCCGCCGTCCCATCGGGGTCGACGCCGGCATCGGGCGCACCCGCTTCCGGCGCCGCCGGCCCCAAGGCGGATCCGGGCGGCGAGACCGCGGCCCAGGCGCAGGCGGCGGCGGCGGCACTGAAGGCGGCGGTCGCCGATCTCGGCCGGGCCAAGACCGCGGCCGACCGTGTGGCGGCACTGACGCGTACGATCCGCGCCTATGAATCGGGCCTGGCGGCACTGCGCGCCGGGCTTCGCGGCGTTGCCTTCCGCGAAGCCGCGCTGCGCCGGCAGTTCACGGCCAAGCGGGCCGAACTGTCGCGCCTGCTCGGCGCGCTCAGCGCGATCGCCGGCACCCCCGAACCGGTGACGCTTGCCGGCCCCGAGGGCCCGCTCGACACGATCCGCTCGGGCATGATCATCTCCGCGGTCGCGCCGGGGCTGCACGCCCGGGTCGCGATCCTGCGCGGACAGCTCAAGGAACTGGCGGCATTGCGCGCCCAGCAGCAGCATGCCGAGGAGATCCTGCGCAAGGGCATGGTCGCGGTCCAGCAGGCGCGCACCGATCTCAGCCAGGCGATCTCCAACCGCACCGATCTGCCGCGCCGCTTCACCGAATCACCGGCCGAGCTGACCCGGCTGGCCAAAGGCGTGACGACACTTGGCCAGTTCGCCGACCTGCTGCGCGACCGGCGCATGCCCCAGGCCGACCCCAACCGCGACTTCGCCACCGCCAAGGGCACGCTGCCGCTGCCGGTTCGCGGCACGGTCCTGCATGCGGCGGGGCAGGCCGATGCTGCCGGAATCCGCCGCCCCGGCATCATCCTCGCGACCCGGCCGCGCGCGCTGGTGACGGCGCCCTGGGCCGCGACGATTCGCTATGTCGGACCGTTGCTCGACTACGGAAATGTGATCATCCTCGAACCCGGCGGGGGGTATCTGTTGATTCTGGCCGGACTCGGCACCGTTTACGGCAAGGTCGGCGATGTCATCGCCGCCGGCACGCCGGTGGGTCTGATGGGAGGAAAGGACACACTGCCCAAGGGCTTTGTGGCGGGGGCGCAAGATGCCGGTGGCGCGGGGCGCGCCGAAACGCTTTATATGGAACTCAGAAAGAACGGCAAGCCGGTCGATCCGGGCCCGTGGTTTGCCAGTACAAAGGATAGGACCACGCAATGAAGAAATTCGTCATGGCCGCCGTCGGCGGTACGCTGGCCGGCCTGCTGTTGACCACCCAGATCGCCGGCCCCCTCGTTGCACAGGAGGCCAAAGGCGGCAGCAGTTCGGTCTATCAGCAACTCGATCTCTTCGGCACGGTCTTCGAACGCATCCGCTCGCAATATGTCGAGTCGGTCAGCGCCAAGAAACTGATCGAGGCCGCGATCAACGGCATGCTGACCTCCCTCGATCCGCATTCGAGCTACATGAACGCCAAGGAATATTCCGCCATGCAGGTCCAGACCCGCGGCGAATTCGGCGGGCTCGGCATCGAGGTCACGCAGGACAAGGGCTATATCAAGGTGATATCGCCGATGGATGGCACGCCGGCCGCCGCGGCGGGGATCCAGCCCGGCGATTACATCATCAAGGTCAACGGCAAGTCGGTCGCCGGCATGACGCTCGACCAGGCGGTCGAACTGATGCGCGGGCCGGTCGGGTCGGAAGTCAAGATCACCATCTTGCGCAAGGGCGTGAAGGATCCGTTCGACGTCAGCCTTGTTCGCGACACGATCAAGCTGACGGCAGCCAAGGGCGAGCTTGTCGACAATACGGCCGTGCTGCGTCTGTCGACCTTCAACGACCAGACCTATTCCGATATGATGGCCGGCCTGAAGAAGGCCGAGAAGCAGGCCGGCGGGCTCAAGAAGATCGACGGAGTCGTGCTTGACCTGCGCAACAATCCCGGCGGTCTTCTGACCCAGGCGATCAAGGTGGCCGACGCCTTCCTCAACCGCGGCGAGATCGTCTCGACCCGGGGCCGCAACCCCGGCGACAACGAACGTTTCAACGCCACGCCGGGCGACGTCATCAGCGGCAAGCCGATCGTCGTGCTGATCAACGGCGGCACCGCCTCCGCATCCGAGATCGTCACCGGCGCGCTTCAGGACCACCACCGCGCCGTGGTGATCGGCACCAAGAGCTTCGGCAAGGGCTCGGTCCAGACCATCATCCCGATCAAGGGTGAGGGCGCGATGCGGCTGACCACCGCGCGCTACTACACGCCCTCGGGCCGCTCGATCCAGGCGCTGGGCATCTCGCCCGACATCGTCGTGCCGCAGGAAAAGGCCAAGCCGCTGCCGGCAGACGAGCAAAGCAATCAGCAGACCTCGGAGGCCGATCTCAAGGGCATCCTGTCGAACGATTCGATGACCGCGGCCGAAAAGCAGCAGTACAAGAAGGAACAGGCCGCCGCCGCCGCCGCCGCCAAGCTGCGCGACAAGGACTTCCAGCTTTCCTATGCGATCGACCTGCTCAAGGGGATGAAGGTGCTGCGCGCGACCGCCAAGGAGGCCTCGCTCGCCACCGCGCCGGCCAAGGCCACGTCCAAGAACTGAACCCCGAACCGGTGGCGGGCGCCTGCCAGGGCGCCCCCACGCGCGCACCCACAGGCGGATGCGCGACCACCGCCGCCCGAAGGCCCGCCCGATGCCCGCAGATCCGCCCGCCGCGCCCCCGATCGACCGCGATGCCCTGCCCTACCGGCCCTGCGCCGGCGTCACCCTGATCAACCCGCAGGGCCTGATCTTCGCCGGGCAGCGGCGTGACAGCGATCAACCCGCCTGTCAAATGCCCCAGGGCGGTATCGACCCCGGAGAAACCCCCGATCAGGCGGCGCTGCGCGAACTGCGCGAGGAAACCGGGGTGACCCCGGAACGTGTGGCCCTTCTCGACCGGGCGCCGGACTGGATCCGCTACGATCTGCCGCCCGCCCTGCTGGGACGGGTCTGGAACGGACGCTACCGCGGCCAGGAACAGATGTGGTTTCTCTACCGCTTCCTCGGCACCGATTCAGACATCGACATCCGGACCGAACACCCCGAGTTCACGACCTGGCGCTGGATCGACGCGGATTCGCTCCTCGCCGCCATCGTCCCGTTCAAGCGCGACGTCTACCGACAGGTGATCGCAGCCTTCCGCCCCCATCTGCGCTGATCCGCAACCGCCGCGCCGCCCCGGCGAAAGCACGGCCAGTTCCCGCACGACGGGCAGACTCCGGGCCGCTGGCCCCATCGCGGCGGCGCCGGATCCCCGCGCCCGCGTCCCCATCTTTCGTCTGGAAATATCCAGTCTCGTTGAGAACAAGTTGAACATCCGAAACAATCGCTGATGGTGCAATTCACAGCAGCGTTCGCGCTAAGGTAGCTAAGAGCCACAGGATTACTGATCTGTGTCTGGTTTACGCCGATAGGCGCTCCGGTCAGCGATGATTTCAATCGGCACGGACTCCTCTCTGTTGCTGTGGGTCGGATCAGCCAAGATTCGAAAATCAATGTCCACATCCATAACCCACCGGGCGTCATCCTCCGTCTTACCAAAGAGATATGAAATCCTTCCGTTGCCAGTCTTTCCGGCGATATCGCCATAGACACGAAGACCGCCGAGAACGGACGCGTGGCTGCTTTCCGGGTTCATGGGGCGCGTGATACCACCGCTGGGGTTTTCGCATTCCCTTCCGTCGAACGTCATGACAAATCTGCCCACGACATCGACCCAAAGCGAACTCCGAGACCGATTTCTGATAGTTACGTAAATAGCGAGATCAATGCCGTCTTCGGTTCGCGTCGCTCGCGCACGAACGGGATTGTCCTGCAGAAGAACGAGATCAAAGTCATGCGCCGTCGGTACTGATGCCATAGATTTCCCGGAAGCTGTGCCGGAAGACACCGCCGGTATCACCGATGGCCGGACCTCGGAAGCCGGAGACCCCTCGAACCGAACGGGAGATGATGCCGGCTCGGGCCAAAATCGCTTTATAAGGATTATAAGGATAAGAGCCGCTATTAACGTTGCAAGCGCGCCGGGTATCCACAGCACAGGCGGCGCTTGCGTTACGAAGCCGACAGCGCCGGTCAGGACACTAAGCAACAGGCTCGTGGCCCAACCCCAGATGCCGGGCAAAAAGGACTTGACGGTTTGGACATCGGCGAGGGCATCAAGTCCACAACGCCACCAAATCTTTAAACGTTGAGAAAACCGGGACATCTAAGAACGCTCGCGCATAGGCTTGTGATTGCGCGGCAGCATGGATGAACCGGTCAGCTTTGTGGAGTCTCGGGAAGCTCGCTCCGGATCAAGCCCGGATCAGCCCATCACCCGGAACTCCGGCGACGGCCGGTGTCGTTGTTACGTCGAGCCGGACAGCCTCCGGCCGGGCGGCCGCAAAGGCCGAAGGGGGGCAGTCGGCCCCCCTTCTCGCGGCGTGGGCCAACACGCCGCCGGATCGCTTTCCCGTGCGACCGATCAGATCTCGAAGGCCAGCGGCCTGACCTGCCCGAACATCCCCGACCCCTCGAGCACCTCGACCACCTTCGGGTCGATCGGCTGATCGAGATAGAGAAGCGCGATCGCCTCGGCGCGGACGGACGAACGGCCAAGGGTGAAATTGGCGATGTTCACCCCGTTCTTGCCCATCGTCATGCCCATAAGGCCGATGATGCCGGGGACGTCTTCGTTTGTGGTGTAGAGCATGTGCTCCCCCACCTCGGCATCGATGTTGATCCCCTTGATCTGGATGAAGCGGGGCTTGCCGTCCGAGAAACAGGTCCCCGCGATCGAGCGTTCGCGCTTGTCGGTCACCACGGTCAGCTTGATATAGGCATCGAAGGCCCCCGACTTTTCCTGCCGCGTGGTCGAAAGCTGGATGCCGCGCTCGCGCGCCACGACCGGGGCCGAAACCATGTTCACCTCGGGATTGGTGGCCTTCATGACCCCCGC
>JASBUM010000241.1 GCA_030147905.1 Acidimangrovimonas sp. | reverse complement strand
GTGTCGAGGCCGAGGGCCTCGGTGTTCGGGATCCGCCCTGTCGCCACCAGAAGCCGCTCTGCCTCCACGCGGTCCTCACCCGTGTCTAGCGTGAAGAGCCCGTCGGCATGGCGCACCGCGGCAACGGCGACGCCGGCGCGGATGGTGATGCCTTCGTCGCGCAGTGCCTCCGCCAGCGCCGAGCCGATCGCCGGATCTTCATGCGAGAACAGCCGCCTGCGCGCCAGGATCGTGACCTTGCTGCCCAGCCGCGCGAAGGCCTGGGCCAGCTCCACCGCGACGACGGAGGAGCCGATCACCGCCAGCCGCGGGGGGATCTCGTCGCTTTCGAGCGCCTCGGTCGAGGTCCAGAACGGTGTCTCGCCAAGCCCGGCGATGGGCGGGATGGCCGGGCGCGCGCCCGTGCCGATGAAGGCCGCGTCGAAGCCGATCCGTTCAACGCGGCCGTCGTGCCGCTCGACCGTGACGCTGCGGGCGCCGTCGAAACGGGCGCTGCCGCGGACTACCGTGATCGCGGCATTGCCGGCAAGGATGTCCTCGTATTTCGCGGCCCGCAGCATGCGCACCCGTCCATTCTGCTGATCCAGCAGGCGCGGCCGGTCGATCGCCGGTTCACGGGCCGCGATGCCGTCGTCGAAGGGGCTGTGGCGTCGGGTATGGGCGACATGCGCGGCACGGATCATGATCTTGGAGGGCACACAGCCGATGTTGACACAGGTGCCGCCGATGGTTCCGCGCTCGATCAATGTCACGCGCGCGCCCCGTTCGGTGGCCTTCAGCGCCGCAGCCATCGAGGCCCCGCCGCTGCCGATGACGACGACATGCCCCGCACCGCCACCTGCCGGGGCATCCGACGGTGCCCGCAGCGGCTGAACGGTGTCGGCGGGGCCCTCCGCGCCGGCGCGCGTCCGCGCGGCGGGCCGTGCATGATAGCCGGCGGCCTCGACCGCGTCCGTCATCGCCGTGACTGAGACCTCTCCGGCGGCCGTGACCTCTGCGCGCCGGGCCGGGTAGTCCACGCGCGCCTGCACCACACCCGGCACGCCCTCGAGCGCCTTGGCGACATGATCGGCGCAACCGGTGCAGGTCATGCCGCTGATGATGAGTTCGTGACCGGTCTGTCGCATTCTCGCTGCCTCGCTTCTGCTTTCGGCCGGGACGCCGCGGCGGGACCGCCGGCGACTCGTCGAATCGTATGGCAACCACTATAGTTCCGTAGTGCGGTACGGACTCAAGGCGGGACGGGCAGGATATGGATGAACCGGGACTGACGATCGGTATGCTTGCGTCGAGTGCGGGCGTGAACGTCGAAACGGTGCGGTTCTACCAGCGCAAGGGGCTCTTGCGCGAACCGCGGCGTCCCTATGGCGGGATCCGGCGCTATCGGATGGGTGATGCGGCGCGCGTGCGGTTCATCAAATCGGCGCAGCGGCTGGGGCTCAATCTGGCGGAAGTGGGCGAGCTGCTGCGCCTCGAGGACGGGACCGGCTGCGACGAGGCGCGGGGGCTGGCGGAACGCAAGCTGGCGGATGTGCGCGCCCGGCGTCACGATCTCGAGCGGCTGGAGGCCGCACTGGAAACCCTGGTGACGGCCTGTGCGACGCAGACCGGCGAGGTGTCTTGCCCGCTTATCGGTGCGTTGTGGGCCGAGGCCGAGGGCACCGACCCGCCGGCTGCGCGACCCGCCGCGGGGACCCCGCCGGCGCACGCCTAGTCCAGCATACCGCGACGGGACGGCGGCCCGTCGCCGTCGCCCCGCCGGAGCATCAGGGCAGGATCGTCGCGAAGATGCCCAGCAGCAGCGTGATCGTTCCGCCGGCGATCCAGACCGCGCCCAGCCAACTGTCGCGCCCGGGGCCTTGCGCGGGCACTGCGACCGGCTCGGCAGCGGTGGCCGGAAGGCGGTAGAGCGGCACCAGCATGCGCAGGTAGACGGCAAGCCCGACGACCGTATTGACGATACCCACCAGCGCCAGCCAACCAAAGCCCGCCTGCATCGCCGCACCGAAAAGATAGAACTTGCCGACAAAACCGAAGAGCGGCGGAATGCCGGTCAGCGACAGCAGGAACAGCACCATCGCGATCCCACGCGCCGGCGCCCGGCGGCCGAAACCTTCAAGATCCTCCAGCCTCCGACCCGCCGCGAGGATGATCGCGAAGGCGCCGAGATTCATCGCAGCATATGCGGCCGAGAAGACGATCAGCCCCCGCGGCGCGAGCGTCGAGGCCCCCCAGGCGGCGATCGCCATCAGCAGATAGCCCGATTGCGCGATCGAGGAATAGGCCATCAGCCGCACCAGATCGCGCTGCACAAGCGCGGCAAGATATCCGAGCGTCATCGTCGCCGCGGCAATCACCGCCACGATCACCGGCCAGCCGGTCGCGGCCGGCAGATCGCGCAGCACCTGCGCCAGCGCGAAGAAGGCGGCGATCTTGGTCACCACCGACAGATAGCCCGCCACCGAGACCGGCGCCCCTTCATAGGCGTCGGGCGCCCAGAAGTGGAACGGCACGAAGGCGGCCTTGTAGCCAAGGCCGATCAGCACCGCGACCAGCCCGGCCGCGGCCGCGATCCCCTGTCCGGCCTTGCCGTCCAGGGCCGAATAGAGCGTGGATCCCGCGGCACCGTACCAGAAGGTCAGGCCGTAGATCATCACGGCACCGGTGACCGATCCGAAGACCAGATATTTCATCGCGGCCTCGGTGCCGGCGTCGTCACCCGGATAGGCAACCAGCGCGAAGGAGCCCAGCCCGGTCAGCACCACGCCCAGCACCAGCAGCATCATGTCCCCGCCGCCCGCCAGCATCAGCGCCCCCAGCGACACCAGACACAACAGCACATAGACGCTGCCCTCGCGCAGCCGGCCGGCCAGTTCGGCCCGTGCGAGCATCAGCGCCGCCGCCGTGGCCGGCAGGATGATGAGCTTGGCCCAGCCCGACAGCGCGTCGATCCGGTAGGTGCCGCCGAAGACCGTCGTGTCGGCTCCCAGAACCGGCAGGGTTGCAAGCGTCGCGGCCGCCAGCCCGGCCAGCCCGATCCACAGCGCGGCGAGCGGCCGGCGCAGCATCTCGGCGATCAGCATGGCAGCCGCGGTCGCGGCAAGCAGCATCTCCGGCCACAGGAAGGACAGATCCCGCGCCATCACCGCACCAGGCCCGTCATCGTGGTGTGGATCATCCCCAGCAGCCAGCCCGGTGCCACGCCGATCAGCACGCTTAGCGCCAGAAGCGGCACCAGCGCGGCCTTCTCGATCCGGTCGAGATCGGGCATCCCGGCCCAGCGTTCCTGGCGCGCACCAAGGAAGACGGTGGCGATGGCGCGCAGGTAAAGCGCCGCCGTCACCACGATCGCGACGATCGCTATCACGCCCCAGGGCGCGGCGTTGAGCGTGGCCAGAAAGATCTGGAACTCCGCGGGGAAATGCGCCAGCCCCGGCAACCCGAGCGAGGCGAAGGCCGCCACCACGAAGGACCAGCCCAGCCACGGCACCTGGCCCAGAAGCCCGCCGAAATCGGCCATGTTGCGGCTGTGTCCGCGGTCTTGAAGCATGCCTACCGCGAAGAACAGCGCCCCGGTCACCAGCCCGTGGCTGACCATCTGCAGGGTCGCCCCGTCAAGCGCCATCGCCCGCATCTTCGGATCGCTCGCCAGCGCAGCCACCGCCACGCCCATCACCACGTAACCCATGTGGTTGACCGAGGTATAGGCCACCATCTTCTTCAGGTCGGTCTGCGCCAGCGCCACGAACGCCCCGTAGAGCGCGCTGAACACCCCCAGCGCGAGGATCAGCCAGGCGCCCGCGGAAAAGGCGCCCGGCGTCATCTGCAGCGCGAACCGCACCAGCCCGTAGGTGCCGAATTTCAGCATCACCCCGGCCAGGATCACGCTGCCCTCGGTCGGCGCCTGGACGTGGGCCGCCGGCAGCCATGTGTGGACCGGAAACACCGGGATCTTGACCGCGAAGGTGAACAGCATCGCTACCAGCGCCAGCGCCGCGCCCCAGCCGTGCAGCGGCGGATTGGCGATCCAGACGCGCATGTCGAAGGTGCCGCTGCTCAGATACAGGCCGATGATCGCCAGAAGAAGCGGCAGCGATCCCAGTAGCGTGTAAAGAAAGAACATCAG
>JASBUM010000222.1 GCA_030147905.1 Acidimangrovimonas sp. | reverse complement strand
CAGGGCGTATTGCCCATCAGCACCACGAATTCGGGGGCCGCAAGTTCCACGTGCCGGGCAAGGAACGGCAGCATCATTGCGATCTCCTCGGGTGAGGGATCGCGGTTGCCCGGCGGCCGCCAGGGCAACACGTTGGTGATGTAGAGTGCCGTCTGCGCCCCCTCCGCGTCGCGCGCCAGATCTATCGCGGCGAACATCCGGTCGAGCAGGCGGCCCGCGCGGCCCACGAAGGGTCGGCCCTCGATATCCTCGTCGCGGCCGGGGGCCTCGCCGATCACCATGACCCGCGCCTGTGGATCGCCATCCGCGAAGACGAGGTTGCGCGCGCCGCGCTTCAACTCGCACAGCTCGTAGCCTGCCAGGGCCTCGCGCAGCGCCTCCAGATCCTTCGCGCCGGCCGCGGCGACCCGTGCGGCCGCGACCGGGTCGGGGCCTTCTGCGGCCAGCGGAACGAAGGGCGGCGGGGCCGCTGCGCGCCCGGCGTCGCCCGCAGCGGCAGGGCGCGCCCCATCCGGCGCTCCATCCGGCACCCCCTCTGGCGGCCGGATCCGCGCGTCGACCAAGTCGCGCTTGGCCGCCCGAGGCGGGGTCTGACGGTCGGGCAGCGCGTAGCGGTCGACCGGGACATCGCCAATCGGCTCGTCCGCGCCGAGCTCAATCAGCCATTCCAGTGCCGCGCGCGCGGCCAGGGCATCCGATGCGCCGTTCATGGCCGCAAGCTAGGCCGAAGCCCGTGGCGGGGCAAGCGCGCCCGTGGGTCCATGTGCGGCGTCCGGTGCTGGGCGCTTGTCCTGTCCGGCCGCGCTTTCTATAAGCGGGCAAATCGCGAGGGAGAGTGATGACATTCCGCGCCCGCCACCTTCTGGGGATAGAGCATCTCGCCGCCGAAGAGATTCGCAGCCTGCTCGATCTCGCCGATACCTACGTCGAACTGAACCGCCGGACCGTCAAGCGCACCGACGCGCTCGAGGGCATGACCCAGATCAACATGTTCTTCGAGGCTTCGACCCGCACCCAGGCCAGTTTCGAACTGGCCGGCAAGCGGCTGGGCGCCGATGTGATGAACATGGCGATGGCGCATTCGAGCCTGAAGAAGGGCGAGACGCTGATCGATACCGCGCTGACGCTCAACGCCATGCATCCCGATCTGCTGGTCGTGCGACACCAGAGTTCGGGCGCGGTCAATCTTCTGGCGGAGAAGGTCAATTGCGCGGTCATCAATGCCGGCGACGGCAAGCACGAACACCCGACTCAGGCGCTTCTGGACGCGCTGACGATCCGCCGCGCCAAGGGCCGTCTGCAACGGCTGACGGTGGCGATCTGCGGCGACATCGCCCATAGCCGGGTGGCGCGGTCGAACCTGCTCTTGCTGGGCAAGATGGAAAACCGCATCCGCCTGATCGGGCCGCCCACCCTGATGCCGGCGGGCGTTTCGGAATTCGGCTGCGAGGTCTTCGACGACATGAAGGCCGGGCTCGACGGTGCCGACGTGGTGATGATGCTGCGGC
>JASBUM010000218.1 GCA_030147905.1 Acidimangrovimonas sp. | reverse complement strand
CCGTTCCAGCGGATCCAGCGGCCGTGGAAATCGGACCGGCCCAATACGATCGGGCTGCCGTCGCCGTGCCGGCCGCCATCCCATAGCCGGAGCGTGACGGTGGCGCCGGGGCCGTCATCCGTGGCCTCCATCGCCAGATGCGCCAGTGGCTGATCGGATGCGGCGCGGGCTCCGGCCGTGGCCAGAAACCGATCCCCGCGCAGCTGCCGCTCGGGCGGGAAATACTGCCAGGCGACGGTATTGAAGACGAGATGGAGCCGCCCGGGCATGGGTATCGCCAGCCGCTGTTCGAGCCATTCGATCGCATCGCCGCGATGGACGAAATCCCTCCCGCCGCGGGCGGCCTCGTCAAGCGCCGCCTCGGTCCGGGCCAGGCGCTCGGCCTGGTCCGCCCAGATATAGGCCAGCAGCCGCTCGCGGTCGGCCTGCGGATCGATCGGGGAGAGATCGACGCCCGCCCGCGCCACGACGCGCGGTTGCGCCGCGGGTGGCGCCGGACCTTGCCAGTCGGGCGCGAAGACGATCCGTGCTTCAGCCGGCCCGAAGCGGCGGCCCGCGCATTTCAGCGCGTAGCGATCCCACCAGAGATTGAGCCCGGCGCTTGCCCCCAGTTCGGAAAGCACGATCGGAAGGTCGAACCGGGCCGCGAGTTCCTGTGCCGCGGCGATCACCACCGCGGCGCGGCCGATCTCGTTGGTCTGGGGCGCGCGGTCGAGCCAGCCATCGAGGAAATCCGCCCGCCGCGCCATCGCTGCCCGGAGTGCCGCCAGCAGCGCTGCGTCGGAATGCGCCCCCGGGTCGCAGTAGATCGCGGTCAGCCCGGGGTCCGTTCCGGCGCGCGCAATCGCGTGAAGCCCCCCGGCAAGGCGCAGCGCAAGCGCCGCCCCGCGCGCCGAAATGTCGCCCGGCCAGGCCGCGAGCCGTGCGGCCAGCGGCATTCGGGGGCTGATCTCCCCGGCAAGCAGCTCAAGGATCCGCGCGGTGAACGGAGACCCCAGTGTGCTGCAGGCGCGGGCCTGGTCGCGAAAGGCGGCGGTCAGCGTCCCCATGCGTGATCGATCAATCGCTGTCATCGGAACTTTTCCACCAGCCGCTGCAAAGGGTTGGCCGGCGCGGATTCCGGCGGGCGCTTCTCGCCGTCATCCCCCGCGGCTGCGCCGGGATCGGTGGCGTTCGCGCCGGGTTTGCGGCCGGTCCGGCGTTCCGTCGCCCGGCGGGGGGCGTCATCGGGGGCGGCGGGACGGGGGCCGCCGCCTTCTTGGCCGTCACGGCCGCTGCCACCCGAGGAGCGGGGTGGCGCGACACGCAGGCTGACGGCGTTGAGAAAGCGCGCCTCCGCACCCGCGGCAAGATCCGGAGCGCCCTCCGAGATCCCGGTCAGGAGCGGGGCGAGCCAATCGTCGTCGGCGCGGGCGAAATCATGCAGCACATAGGCCGCGACCCGGTCCTTGTGGCCGGGATGGCCGATGCCGAGGCGCACGCGCCGGTAGTCCGGGCCGACATGGGCATGGATGGAGCGCAGGCCGTTGTGCCCGGCATGGCCGCCGCCGGCCTTGAACCGGCATTTCCCGGGCGCGAGGTCAAGCTCGTCATGAAAG
>JASBUM010000204.1 GCA_030147905.1 Acidimangrovimonas sp. | reverse complement strand
ATCGAGACGGTCTTCCTTATGGCCGAGGCGCGCCATCAGGCGATCGCGTCGAAACTGGTCAAGGAAATCGCGCGACTGGGCGGCGACGTGTCGAAATTCGTCACCCCGCCGGTGCGCGAGGCGCTGACGGCGCGGCTCCATGGTTCGGGAGCGGCCTGAGCGGCAGGCCCGAACCGCCGCTTCCGCGGGTAGAGCCGGCGCGCGCCGAAGCGATTGCGCATCCGCGTCATCTTTCGTTGAAAAATATCCCCGCCGGAGGCATCCCCGGCCGCGGCTGGCACCCTCCCGGGGGAGCGGAAGAGGGTCCGTCACGCATGCGGGGGCGCTGCCCCCCCCCCCCCGGGATATTTCCGAACGAAAGATTGCGTGCATCCGCAAGCGAAGGAGGGGGCGACGAGCGAGCGCGGCCGAAGGGCAGGTAACCGCTCGCGAACATATGCGGCCTGCGGCCGGGAGAGGCGGCGCCTGTCGAAAGACACCGAGGGGCTATCTGGCAAAGGCCCGCAACCGCGCGCGAGAGCCTGTCGAGTGTCTGCGGTGTCTCGTCAGATCGACAGTCGACCGGCCTGGCTGCCCCGTTCGCGATAGGGCGTGGTGTTGTAATGGGCGCGGTAGCATTTGGAGAAATGCGACGGGCTCGCGAAGCCGCAGGCCAGCGCCACGTTGATCACGCTCATGTCGGTCTGCATCAGCAGGTTGCGCGCCTTCTGGAGCCGCAGTTCCATGTAGTAGCGCTTGGGGCTGCGGTTGAGGTAGCGCCGGAACAGACGTTCGAGCTGACGGGTGGACATGCCGACGTCCTCGGCCAGTTCCGACGGGCTGACCGGCTCTTCGATCGCGCCTTCCATGCGCTGGATGACCTGGCTGAGCTTGGGGTGGCGCACGCCGATCCGGGTGGGGATCGAAAGACGCTGGCTGTCCTGGTCGGTACGGATCGCCGAATAGATGAGTTGATCGGCCACGGTATTGGCAAAATCTTCGCCGTGGTCGGTGGCAATGAGCTTGAGCATCAGGTCGATCGATGCGGTGCCGCCGGCGGTGGACATCCGGTTGGCGTCGATCACGAAGACCGACTTGGTCAGCTTGACGTCCGGGAATTCCTCGGTGAAGCCGTCCTGGTTCTCCCAGTGGATGGTGGCGCGACGCCCGTCGAGAAGCCCGGCGCGGGCAAGCGTGTAGGTGGCGGTGCACAGCCCGCCCAGATGCACCCCGCGCCGGGCCTCGCGCCGCAGCCATGAGATGATCGCCCGGCTCGAGGCGCGCTGGACGTCGATTCCGCCGCAGACAAGCAGCGTGTCCTCGCGGTCGAGTTCCTCTAGGCCCATGTCCAGACGGAAGGCGGCGCCGTTCGAACACACCGCCCATTCCCCGCCGTCGCCCGCCAGCCGCCAGCTGTAGATCGAGCGTTCCGCGATGCGGTTGGCGATGCGCAGGGGCTCGACCGCGCCGGCGAAGGAAAGCATGGTGAACTGATCGAGCAGCAGGAAGACGAAACGTCTGGGCCTGTCGGCATTCGCGCCGGCGCCGGATCTGCGGGTGACTTCGCGCATCAAGCGACCTATCCACGTCGTTTCCGGGACAGCGATACACCAAAAATGCGGCGCCGCAAGGGCGCATCCGGGCGATCGTGGCTTTGCAAGGGGGGGAGGCGCCAGTATAACGCCGCCAGCAAGGTTACAAGATCACGAGCGACGCGAGGAAGACGATGACCAAGGGCTGGAGCAAATCGGATTGGCGCAGCAAGCCGCGGGTCCAGATGCCCGACTATCCCGACCGGGACGTGCTGGCCGCGGTCGAGGCGCGTCTGGCCCGCTTTCCGCCGCTGGTCTTCGCGGGAGAGGCGCGCAAGCTCAAGCGTGCGCTGGGGCAGGTCGCGGCGGGGCGCGCCTTCCTTCTTCAGGGCGGGGATTGCGCCGAGAGCTTCGCGGAATTCTCCGCCGACAACATCCGCGACACCTTCCGGGTGATGCTGCAGATGGCGGTGGTGCTGACCTATGGCGCCAAGGTGCCGGTGGTGAAGATCGGGCGGATGGCGGGCCAGTTCGCCAAGCCGCGTTCGGCCGCCACCGAATCGCAAGGCGGCGTGGAGCTTCCCAGCTACCGCGGCGACATCGTGAACGGCTTCGACTTCACTGCCGCGGCGCGCATACCCGATCCCGAACGCATGCTCAGCGCCTATACTCAGGCCGCAGCCACGCTGAACCTCTTGCGGGCCTTCTCGACCGGCGGTTTCGCCGACATCCACCGGGTCCACAGCTGGACCCTGGGCTTTGCCGAAAGCGACAAGGCCGAACGCTATCGCGCGCTGTCCAACCGGATCGCCGACGCGCTGGAATTCATGAATGCGGCCGGGGTGAATTCGGACACCGTCCACCAGATGGGCGCGGTCGATTTCTACACCAGCCACGAGGCGTTGCTGCTCGAATACGAGGAGGCGCTGTGCCGTGTCGATTCGACCACCGGCCTGCCGGTCGCGGGTTCGGGCCACATGATCTGGATCGGCGACCGCACCCGCCAGCCCGACGGCGCCCATGTCACCTTCGCCAGCGGGGTTCAGAACCCGGTCGGGCTGAAATGCGGCCCCTCGCTGGGGACGGACGATCTCAAGCGGCTGATCGCGCGGCTGAACCCCGAGAACGAGGCCGGGCGCCTGACCCTGATCGCGCGTTTCGGCGCGGGCCAGGTCGGCGACCATCTGCCGCGCCTCATCCGCGCGGTCGAGGAAGAGGGCGCGCGCGTCGTCTGGTCCTGCGATCCGATGCACGGCAACACGATCAAGTCGAGCTCCGGCTACAAGACCCGCCCCTTCGATTCGGTGCTGCGGGAGGTGCGCGAATTCTTCGAGATCCACAATGCCGAGGGTACCATTCCGGGCGGCGTGCATTTCGAGATGACGGGTCAGGATGTCACCGAATGCACCGGTGGCGTGCGCGCGGTCACCGATGAGGACCTGTCGGACCGCTACCACACCGCCTGCGACCCGCGGCTGAATGCCAGTCAGGCGCTGGAGTTGGCGTTTCTGGTGGCGGAAGAGCTTTCGAGCCGTCGCGAGATGCAGCGCGCCGCCGCGCTCTAGTCGCGCCGCGCTCCGGCGGGTGTGGCCGGGCGCGCGGCGGATCTGCCGGCGGCGCTGGATGCCGTCACCCCCGAATCGCCCCGCCGACGCTCCGGTGTCGGCGGGCATGTGCAGGCGATCCGGGCGGGGCCGCGACGGGATCGCCTCTGCCGGTCCGTCGCGAAGACTGGTCCGGTGCGAAGGATGGGCGGGCGCATGGTGGCGCCGCGCGCCATGGCCCGACGCGAAATGTGCCCGAAGCGAAATGTGCCCGGAGCGGGATGTGCCCGGACATGCGCACTGGCAGGCTCCCCGACGCCCGGCCAGGCAGGGGGCGCGCGAATGAATGCCTGAAGCCGTCTGACTTCCGGATGCGGCCGGGGCGTCGGCACCGGCACCGGTTCTGGCCGGCGGCGTGGTCGCTGGGTGCGGTGTCGGCCCCGGCTTTGGGATCCGGCGC